>JAXDPR010000134.1:0-3475 GCA_034668265.1 Sphingomonadales bacterium | reverse complement strand
CGGCGAAGGCGGCACGCGAACCACGGTCCGCAAGCTCAGCACCGAGGAGCGCCGCGAGGAGATTGCCCGAATGCTGTCCGGGGCCTCGATCACGGAGGAAGCGAGGGCGCAGGCCTCCCGCCTGCTCGACGCCGCGTGACGGTCTATGTGGCGCTGCTCCGCGGCGTGAACCTGGGCAAGCGCAACCTGAAGATGGATGATTTGCGGCGGATTGCGGTCGAGCTCGGCCTCGACGACGCGAAGACCTATATCGCCAGCGGCAACCTCCTGTTCCGCAGCGGCAAAGGCGAGAAAGGGCTGAAGGCGGATCTCGAAGCGGCTATCGCTGAGCACATAAGCGCCAAGGTCGGAGTCATGATCCGCACTGCCGACGAGCTCTCGGGCGTCCTCAGTGCCAATCCTTTCGTCAAAGAGGCGCCAAACTTCAGCGTGGCGATCTTCCTTGATGATGCTCCGCCGGCCGACGCGCTGAGCGCCGCGAAGAATGTCGAGGGAGAGCGGATCGCACTTGGGAAACGCGAATTCTACGTGCATTACCCGCGCGGCCAGGGCCAGTCGCGGCTGGCGATTCCCGCTGCCGCACACGGCACCGCGCGCAACATGAACACGGTGGCCAAGCTGGCCGAGTTGGCAAGGAAGATGGCATGAGCAAAGATCGCGCGATCCCGCACAGTTTCGAGGGCGAGGAGCTCGAAAGCGTCTTCGTCGGACGGCGCGACGGCCAGGCGCGGCCGACGGTAATCCTGATTCCGACGGTGATGGGCGTCTCGGACCTCGAGATAGGGTTCGGCCGCCAGCTGGTCGAGCTCGGCTACAATGCGATGGTCGCCGACCTGTTCGGCAAGGAGTTCCGCGGCGCTCCCCGCGACGTCTGCTTCGGCGAGATGAAGCGGCTCGCCAACGACCGCGCTGCACTGCTCCGCCGCCTGCAGCATGTGCTGAACCTTGCCCATGGCCTGGCCGACGTCGCCGACAGGCAGATCGTCGTCGCCGGCTATTGCTTCGGCGGCATGTGCGCGCTCGACCTTGCACGAAGCGGCGCCGACGTCGTTGCGGCGGTCAGCTTCCACGGCCTGTTCGACCCGCCCGGACTGCCACCGCAGAAGATCAAGGCCAAGGTGGTCGCGTTCCACGGCTGGGACGACCCGATGGTCCCACCCGACAAGGTGGTGGCGTTAGGGCAGGAGCTGACCGAGGCCGACTCCGACTGGCAGATCCATGCCTATGGCCATGTCGGCCACGGCTTCACCAACCCGCACGCTGCCGACCTGCAGATCGATGGCGTCGCCTATAACGCGCTCGCCGCCGAGCGGTCGTGGACCAGCTTCATCAGCCTGCTCGAGGAATTGTTTGGCTAAGACGCTGACCGAAGCCGATGCCGCCAGGCGCCTGGAGGCGCTTGCGAAGGAGATCGCGCGGCACGACAGGCTCTACCACGATCAGGACGCGCCGGAGATTTCCGATGCCGGCTATGACGCCTTGGTCCGTGAGAATCGCGAGCTCGAAGCGCGTTTCCCAAACCTTGTCCGCCCGGACTCACCATCGAAGCGGCTAGGCGCCGCGCCGACGACCGCCCTCGCCAAGGTCGCTCATGTGCGCCCGATGCTCAGCCTCGACAACGCCTTCTCCGACGAGGAGGTGTACGAGTTCGTCGCGCGAGTCCGCCGGTTCCTCAACCTGCCGCCCGACGAACCGGTCGCGCTGACCGCCGAGCCCAAGATCGACGGCCTTTCCTGCTCGTTGCGCTACAAACGGGGACGCCTGGTGCTCGGAGCGACGCGGGGCGACGGGACCACCGGCGAGGACGTTACGGCCAACGTCCGGACGATCCACGACATCCCGCAGAGCATCAACGGCGCTCCTGAAATCCTCGAGGTGCGCGGCGAGGTCTATATGGCGAAGGAAGACTTCGCCGCTCTCAACGCCCGTCTTCTCGCGGAGGCCGAGGTTACTGGGAAGGAAGCCCGGCAGTTCGCCAATCCGCGCAACGCCGCGGCCGGTTCGCTCCGCCAGAAGGACCCAGGTGTCACCGCCGCGCGGCCGCTCAGGTTCCTCGCCCACGGCTGGGGCGAGCTCAGCGAGCCGCTGGCGGACACGCAATATTATGCGATGAAGCGGATCGAGCGCTTCGGAATCCCCGTCGTGAGCGATCTGCTCAAGCGCTGCGAAGCGGTCGAGAAGGCGATCGAGCACTACCACGAGATCGAGCGCCGGCGCGCGGACCTGCCCTACGACATCGACGGCGTGGTTTATAAGGTCGACAGGCTCGACTGGCAGGAGCGGCTGGGCTTCGTTGCCCGCGCTCCGCGCTGGGGTCTAGCCCACAAATTCCCCGCCGAGAAGGCCGAGACCACGCTCGAGGCGATCGACATCCAGGTCGGCCGCACCGGCAAGCTGACTCCCGTCGGGCGATTGAAACCGGTCGGCGTCGGGGGGGCGATGGTCGCCAATGTGACGCTCCATAACCGCGACGAGATCGCGCGGCTGGGCCTTCGCATCGGCGACCGCGTGCGCATCCAGCGCGCCGGCGACGTCATCCCGCAGGTGGTCGAGAATCTGACCCGCGACGAACCGCGCGAGCCTTATTTCTTCCCCGACCATTGCCCCGAATGCGGCAGCGAGGCGGTCGCCGAGGAAGGCGAGGTCGACGTCCGCTGCACCGGCGGCCTGATCTGCCCCGCGCAGCGGTTCGAGCGGCTGCGGCACTTCGTGTCGCGCGGCGCGCTCGACATCGAGGGGCTGGGCGAGAAGTCGATCGCCGAATTCATCGAATTGGGATGGCTTCACTCGCCCGCCGACATCTTCCGCCTCCACACCCACCGGGCCGAGCTGCTCGGCCGCGAGGGCTGGAAGGAGAAGTCGGTCGACAATCTGTTCGCCGCGATCGACGCCAAGGGCCAGCCCGACGGCCCGCGCTTCCTGTTCGGCCTCGGCATCCGCCATGTCGGCATCGTCACCGCCCGGGACCTGCTCAAATGGTTCGGCACGATTGAGGAGCTGCGGCGCGCGGCGCTGAGCGAGGGCGGCGAGGCCGAGCTGTCGTCGGTGCAGGGTGTCGGGCCGGTGGTCGCCGAGGCACTCCATGATTTCTTCCACGAGCCGCACAACCAGCAGGCGCTCGACGACCTATTGTCGGAGGTGTCGCCCCAGCCGTTCGTCAGCGACGCGAAACAGACCGAGTGGAGCGGAAAGACCATCGTCTTCACCGGCAGCCTCGAGACGATGAGCCGCGACGAAGCCAAGGCGCAGGCCGAGCGGCTCGGGGCGCGTTCGGCCGGCTCGGTCAGCGCCAGGACCGATCTGGTGGTGGCGGGTCCTGGGGCGGGGTCCAAGCTCAAGAAAGCCGAGGAGCTAGGGATTCGCGTCGTGAATGAAGCGGAGTGGGCGCTAATCGTCGCCGAGGCTTAGACGCGGCGCCCGCAGACAAGCACCGGCCATTCGCCCGAGCCGCGTTCGCGGACGGCAAGTCCTAGAT
>JAXDPR010000133.1:0-2520 GCA_034668265.1 Sphingomonadales bacterium | reverse complement strand
GTCTTCGCGACGGCGCTGCCGCTCCTTTACCCGCCAGTGCCGCCGCTCGTCGACCTCCTCGGCCACATGGGCCGCTACCGGGTCGAGCTGGATCTCAACCATTCCGCCTGGCTGCAGCGCTATTACGACTATCACTGGGCGGCGATCGGCAATCTCGGTGTCGACCTTCTGGTGATCCCGCTCGGCAAGCTCCTCGGCCTCGAGCCCGCGGTGAAGGTCATCGTGCTGATGATCCCGCCGTTGACCGCCGCGGGCTTTTTCTGGGTCGCGCGGGAGGTCCACGGCCGGGTGCCGCCGACGGCCTTTTTCGCGCTGCCGTTCATCTACGGCTATCCCTTCCTCTTCGGCTTCGTGAACTTCGCCTTGTCGGTGGCTCTGGCGTTCCTCGCATTCGGGCTGTGGCTGCGCCTTGGCCGGCTTGAGCGGACCAAGCTTCGAAGCTTGCTGTTCGTGCCCATCTCGCTGATCGTCTTCTTCTGCCACACCTACGGCTGGGGACTGCTCGGCCTAATGTGCTTCTCGGCCGATGCGGTGCGGCTGCACGATCGCGGTCGTTCGTGGTGGCGAGCCGGTCTCGAGGCCGCGTTGCACACCTCGGTGATGGCACTCCCGATCCTTGCCATGCTGCTGTGGCGGGGCGAGACGCACGGCGGCCAGACCATCGACTGGTTCGACTGGAAGGTGAAGTGGCGCTGGATCTATTCGGCGCTGCGCGACCGCTGGAAATGGTTCGACATCGGCTCGCTGATCGTGCCCGCGCTGGTGTTCCTCTACGCGATCTTCAGCCGCAAGCTGGAGCTTTCGCGCAACCTCGCTTTCTCGGCCATCGTGCTTGCCGTCTGCTTCGTGATCCTGCCGCGCATCATCTTCGGCTCGGCCTATGCCGACATGCGCCTCGTGCCTTATCTAATGGCGGTCGGCTTGCTTGCGATCCGCTTTCGGGGCGCGCCCGACCGAACGATGGCGCAGGTGTTGGCGGTAATTGGGCTGCTGTTCTTCGCCACGCGAACAGTCGCCAACACGATCAGCCTGGGCCGGGCGGCGAACGACCAGTCGGCAAAGCTCAAGGCGATCGACCTGATGCCGCGCGGCGCCCGCGTCATCAGCCTCGTCGGCATGACCTGCCAGGAATATTGGCCGATGCTTCGGAATGGGCATCTCGGTGCGATGGTGATCGTTCGCCGCGAGGGCTTTTCCAACGATCAGTGGCTGCTCGAGGGAGTCAATTTGCTCGACCTCAAATATCGCGCTGCGGGCTATTTCGCCGCCGACCCGTCGCAGCTGGTCCGTCCCAACCAATGCCGCGACCCGCTGCATCGAATGATCGACGATTCGCTCTCCCGCCTGCCGCGCAAGGATTTCGACTATGTGTGGCTGATCGACGTTCCGCCCTACGACCCTGCGACGGTGGCCGACATGCGGCCGGTCTGGCGCGGACCGGGCTCGATCCTCTACAAAACGCAGCCATGAAGCTGTCGATCGTCGTTCCCTGCTTCAACGAGGAAGCGTGCCTTGGCGAGCTGCACCAGCGGCTGAGCGCCGCGGCCCGCTCGGCGGCCGGCACGGACTACGAGCTGGTGCTGGTCAACGACGGCTCGAGCGATGGCAGCTGGGCTGCGATGCAGCGACTGGCAGCGTCCGACCGCAACCTCGTCGCCATCAACCTGTCGCGCAATCACGGTCACCAGCTGGCGCTGACCGCGGGCCTCGACCTTTGCCGCGGCGAATCGGTTCTGATCATCGACGCCGATCTCCAGGACCCGCCCGAACTGCTCGGCCCCATGCTTGCCGCGATGCGGGAAAGCGGCGCCGACGTCGTTTACGGCGTGCGCCGCAGCCGCGCTGGCGAGACGGCGTTCAAGCGCGCGACCGCTCACGGCTTCTACCGGCTGCTGTCGCGCGCAACCGAGGTCGACATCCCGCTCGACGCCGGCGACTTCCGCCTGATGAGCCGGCGCGCGCTCGATGCATTGCTGGCGATGCCCGAGCAGGCGCGATTCATCCGTGGCATGGTCGCGTGGATCGGCTTCCGGCAGGTGCCGTTCGCTTACGACCGCGCCGAGCGGTTCGCGGGCGAGACCAAATATCCGCTGCGGAAAATGATGCGCTTCGCCTTCGACGCGCTGACCGGCTTCTCCTCGGCGCCCCTGAAGCTCGCGAGCCACGCGGGGCTATGGCTCTCGTTCGGATCGGTCCTGCTGGTGCTCTACATCGCTTATGCGTGGCTTTCGGGCCGCAGCATCCAGGGCTGGACCTCGCTGATGCTGGTCGTGGTCATCCTCGGCGCGATCCAGATGTTCGTCCTCGCGCTGATGGGCGAATATATCGGGCGGCTCTACAACGAGGCGAAGCGGCGGCCGCTGTACGTCGTGGAGGACATCGCCGGCGGCGGCGAGCCAGTCGCGGCGCGCCTCGGCTATTTGGCGGAAGCGACCCCAAACAAGGACAGACCTGGCGGCAAGGGCAGGCGGCCGACCAAGTAACGCTCGACAGCGAAGGTTTTCTCGAGCGCGATGTTCA
>JAXDPR010000132.1:0-2798 GCA_034668265.1 Sphingomonadales bacterium | reverse complement strand
GCGCGCTTTGCCCCGGCGTCGGTGATCGGCATGGGGGTGTTCGTCCTCCTCCTGCACTTTGTCTCGCTGGCCTGGAGCAAGAGTGGCTCGGAGCTGACGACGCTCGGCAATTTCGTGCTGCACCCATTGGCCGGGTTGATGATCATCGCCCTGCTCGGCGTTGCCGTCACCGGCGGCATGTTCGTGGTCCCGCTCTATGCCTTTCTGACGACGACCGTTCCGAAGACCCAGACCGCGCGGACTGTAGCCGCCAACAATATAGTCAATTCAGGAGCGATGGTGATCGGGTCCCTGCTGGCCTTCGCGCTGAGCAGCATCGGCGTCGGCCCCGCCGGCCAGCTGCTGCTCGTCGCAGCGATGTGCATCGTCGCCGCCTGGCTCGGCTGGAAACTGCACCTGGCATGCGACTGACTTCGAAGTCAGCCGATCAGGATCGAGACGAAGAGGAAGCCGGCAGCGAAGGTCGCCGCAAATAGCCGGAGGTCGTCGATCCAGTCAGCCGATGCAGGCGAGGTTTGGGGGACCGCACGCACCGGCCCCCGCCCGAAGCGGCGCTGACAATAGGCGAATGCTGGACGGCTGAAGGACATGGCAAAACAACCCTAACGCGGTGTTTACCATGTGCCGAACCCGTGCAAGCGAAAAGGGCTCCGAGCGTCCCGCGCCGGGACGCCGGTGAGCACTTCACCCGGATATTCAGCCGTTGATTGCGGTGCGCTGCGAGTTGCCGTCTGGGCGCCGATTCGTGTTGAGGAGGTCGCGAGCCTCGTCAGCGGGCATCGGCTTGCCGAAATACCAACCCTGGCCGATCTGGCAGCCGAGCCGCACCACAGCGCGGTAAGAGTCCTCGTTCTCGATGCCTTCGACGCAGACCGGGACCTGCAGAGCCGCGGCGAGGGTGGTCACCGCGCGCACGATCGCCGTGTTTTCGCGCTTCGCTTCGATGTTGGTGACGAAGCTGCGGTCGATCTTGATGATGTCGAACGGCAGCGACCTCAGGTGCGCCAGCGACGAGAAGCCAGTGCCGAAATCGTCGAGCGCGAGGCGGATGCCCTGGTTCTTGAGGCTGGTGACGATGCTCCGCGCCAGCTCGAGATCGGCGAACAGCGAGCTTTCGGTAATCTCGATGACCAGTCGTTCGGCGGGAAAGCCGGTCTCGGCCAGCGTCTTGACGATGCGCTGCGCCAGCCAGCCGTCCGCGAACTGGAAGGGCGAGATGTTGACCGAGATCTTGATCTCCGGATCCCACTCCGCAGCCTGGCGCAGGGCTTCGCCGATGACCTGCTCGGACAGGCGGCCAATCAGCCCGATCTCTTCGGCGACCGGGATGAACACGTCGGGGCCGATCACGCCGGAAAGCGGGTGAATCCACCGCGCGAGCACCTCAAAGCCTACGATCTCGCCGGTATTGAGGTCGACCTGCGGCTCGAAACGCGGAACGAACTGCCCGTGCTCAAGGCCGAAACGGATGCCCTGCTCAATCTCACCTTGGGCGATCAGCGCACGCTCCATTCCGGCGTCGAACCAGACAGGTCGGGCGACGCGACCCGTTCGCGCATGATCCATGGCGATATCGGCGCGCCGCAGGATATCCGGAATGCGGGCATCGCTCGCTGCGGTCGACGCGATCCCGGCGAAGGCACCGACCTGGATGATCCGCTCTTCGAACAGCAAAGGCCGCGTCACCGTCTGCAGGACCGTCTCGGCGAGCGCGTCAGCGCGACTCATGTCGTCCGGCGCAAGCGCCAGCGCGACGGCGAACTCGTCGCTGCCGAGGCGGGCAATCACCGCCTCGCTGCCAAGCGCGTCGGCGAGCGCGACGGAAAGCGTCTTGAGCAGGCGGTCGCCAGTCTCGTAGCCATGCTGGTCGTTGACCGCCTTGAAACGGTGAACCTGAAACGAGATGACGACGAGATGATCGCCACGCTCGGCCGCCTCAGCGCACAGGTGGCCGGCTCGGTCGGCGAACCCTTTGCGATTATAGACGCCGGTGATGGGATCCGTGGTCGCGAGCACAGTTGCTCGCCGCTCGTGCTCGGCAAGCATCTCGGCTTCGTGCTGGAGATCGACGTAGCGCCGCCAGCCGAACAGGATCAGGGCAACGTTCAGCGTCAACGCAGTGCTGGCAATGCGAATATCGGGTCCAAACCGGCTGTCGCCTAGCGGCAACCTGTGGAAGAAGGCGCTGCCGTTCCAGATCAGCAGCGCGACCGCCGTTATCAGGACGGTGAGGACGATCACGTCGCGGCGGGCGCCCTGCAATGTCGTGTTCGCGCTACTCGCCACTCGAGGTCCGCCCATCGTCTCCACTGCGGGAGGAATTAGTCGAGAACGCTTAATAAACTCCTCTCCGAAACGGAGGATTCGCTGGTGTTGCGAGGTGATCGGGGCGCTTCGCTAGGATCGCTATCCTCGACCATCCCCTGGATGGTCTGCGCGAAGCGATGGTGCGGACGGCGGGATTTGAACCCGCACTCCCGATCCGGGAAGAGGATTTTAAGTCCCCAGCGTCTACCGTTCCGCCACGTCCGCCCCTTGAGCCACGGCGACGGTAGTTGCCAGCCGAGCTATTCCGCGGTCACTTCCCTGAGATTTAACCGCTCGCGCATTTCCTTGCCCGGCTTGAAATAGGGCACGCGCTTGGCATCGACGGACACGGCTTCTCCAGTGCGCGGGTTGCGGCCCACGCGGCCGTCGCGCTGACGCGTTGAAAAGGCGCCGAAGCCGCGCAGCTCGACACGGCCGCCCTGCGCCAGCTGCTCGGTGATGGAATCGAAGATGGCGCTGACGACGCCTTC
>JAXDPR010000131.1:0-3146 GCA_034668265.1 Sphingomonadales bacterium | reverse complement strand
GCGACGGGGACGATACGGGCGGTTGACAGGGTATGGCGGCTCGCCTAGTTGCGCCGCCTCACGCTTTCCAAGCGGGTGTAGCTCAGTTGGTTAGAGCGCCGGCCTGTCACGCCGGAGGTCGCGGGTTCGAGCCCCGTCACTCGCGCCACATTCCATATCGGGTTAAGCTGGATTAAATCGGCTGGCGATGGCCGATGACGCGTCCGCTTATGCTGCGCTGGGGCTCGATCCCGGCGCCGATGCCGCCGCGATCGAGCAGGCCTACAAACGGCTGATCAAGGAACATCATCCCGACCGTGTAGGCGGCGACGCGCGCCGCGCCGCCGAGCTCAATCGCGCCTATCGCGAGCTTAGGGGAACCAGGGACCTCAGGGATCCCCTTGAGCTCAATGAGGGGTGGGCGGAAGACGCGCGGGCCCGCCGCCACGGCTGGCCGGCCTTTGCCGCACTGGCGCTTGCGGGCACTGCGGGCGTCTTGCTGCTCGCGGGACCGTTGGGGCCGTCGGCGGACGCCTGGCGGTCGCCGGTCCTGCATCACTTCGGCGCGGTGCATGACCAGGTCGGCGCTGCCGACCCGATGGAAGAGCCGCTTCACGTCTCGGCGATCGCCGCCGCGGCGCGGCGAGCACAATATCTGGCGCGCACCCGCGACGAGATGGCGCTCGCCAGCGCCAGCCGCGATTGTCATCATGAACTGCGGAACGATCCCAGCCTGCTGCAGCTCGACCGCTGCGCCGCCTTCGACGATGCCGTGGTGCAGCTCCAGGACCGCGATCCGCTGCGCGACCAGGGCCCGTTCGGCGAGCTTGCCGTCACTGGCCGGCTGTGGAGCGGAGCGACTGCCCTTTCGGACGATTATGTCGCGATCGACGGCCGGCTCGACCGTATCCGGCTGCAGGTTGAGATGGCGCTGGCGCCGGCTCCGCAGCCGGCGCGCGCCGACTAGTTCGCGCCCGGAGCGCCGCTAGCTGACGGCTTGCCGAGCGGCTGCTGGTTGTCGGCCACCGTGTTGCCCGACAGCGACCATTTGAGATTGCCCGACGCGCTGTACTTTTGCGAATAATCCTCGGGCTTCACGTCAGCGGACGCCTTGCGCGCTACAAGATTGAAGCGGACCGCCACTCGCTTGTCGCCGCGCATCGACGGGCTGAGCTTCAGGGGCTCGGCGCCCGGGATCTTGTCAATCATGGCGGATAGCGATCCGGCCTGCTGAGGGATGACGTGTACGGTGGCCAGAGCCTCAGCGCGCAGCACACTCGCGCTAGGTTCGCGCCCGGCATAGGCTTTGGCGAATGCCGCCGGCTGACCCCAGCCGCCCGGCCAGCGATAGAAAAGATGGGCGCCGACGATCGTATTCTTGGCCATGGTGGAGGCCCAGTAAGGGACCACGTAATCGGCATGATAATGCGTCGCCCAGCCGACCGGCGCATAGACGGCGCCGCTGAGCGCGGCTTCGGCGACCGCGGTTGCCCGGCGCCAGCCGCCGGCGTCTGGCTGGCGATTGAGCGAGCCGTCGCAAGTGAAGGTGAACTGGCAGCCGGTCGGCCGAGTCGAACCTTGATAGACCACGCCGCAGACGCTTGCCGGGAAGGCCGGGTGCCGGACTCGGTTGAGCACCACCTGGGCGACCGCGCGCTCTCCATCCGCGTCCTGATTCCCGGCTTCGTAATAGACCGCGTTCGCGAGGCAGTTGAGCGCTTGTGTTCTGGCCGCCGCCGAACCCTTGAACCGGAAGGCCGCCGCGGCCGGGTTGGGGCCACCAATGACCGGGATTTCGGCATTGACCTTCAGCGCCTGGTCGGGGGGCAGCGGACGAACGACCATCGGCGGTGGTGCCGGCGGCGCGGCCCCTGAGCGGGAGTCCCGCGGCGAAAGCGAGGTTGTCGCGATCGCCGCGACGGCGGCCAGCCCGAAGAGTCCGACAGCCAGGCCTTCGCGCGGATTGGCGCGCCAAACGGCCGCGGCGCGAGCGGCGAGGTCGCGCAAAAGCGGTTGAGGCCGGGGAAGGGTCAGAGCATTCGCCATGTCAGTGATATAGCTAGCTAATACAGCCGTTTCAACGCCAGATTAGGAGTGTGCCCGGAAGGAGCCCGTCTCGATCCATCGCACCAGCGGTTTCAGGGGCAGGATCCAGACTATTCCCATAAACAGATAGAATGCGGCCTGAACCAGAACAGGCCAGTGCCAGACGACTCGCGCCAGCGCTGCGACGAACGTCATGAGAATGACGATCAGCAGCAGAATCACGCCGATTCCGACGAGCTTGCGATAGGATGGCTCGACCATGAGCTGCGCCTTAGCAGCCTGAGCCGGCGGAGTCGCGGCGGCGTTCGACCGCTGCGGTTAGCTGCAGATCGTCGGGGCCGACGGTCCCTTGGCGTCTGAATAGCAATTGCTCGCCGCCGCGTCGGCGCGGTTGTCCTTGCGCATCTGGACGAAAAGCGCGGCACTCACCAGCAATAGGACGACCACGGCGAAAGCCTTGATACGCATGTTCTTACCCCTGTTGCGCCGGAAAAGGTTCCGTCGCGACCTTTGGTTGGTTACCACCACGGTCATGACGACCGAAGCGCTTTGCGACCAAATTCCCTGACATTCAGTAAGTTGCGGCGAACTTTGCTTGCTGTTGCTTCCGGGCCACAGGGCCGGCGGGGACGGGAATTTGCAGCGTTCCGCGTCCGAATGCGCTATGATGCGGGCATGACCCGCACAATTCCGCTGCTTGCCCTCGCGCTCGCATCCTGCGCCGCCCCGCCGCCCGGCGCGCAACAGCAAAGTCCGCCGGTGGAGCTTGCCGGTCTTTCTGCAGGACCGCCGGCGCGGTGCGTCGAGATCAATTCGCAGCAATCGCTTCGAACGTCCGACAACAACCGCCACGTCCTTCTCTATGGCAATGGCCGTACGATTTGGACCAACCAGCTCGGGTCTTGCTCGTTTGGCAGCGACGACGTTCTGGTGACCGAACCGATCGGTTCGCAATTTTGCCGCGGCGACATCGTCCGCTCGTTTGACCGGCAAAGCCGTATTCCGGGACCGGCCTGCATCCTTGGCGATTTCGTGCCCTACGCCCGGCGCTGAGCCCTAGCGGCGGAAGATCTCCAGCCCCTCGGGCGAGGCGAAGGCATCGAGCGGCACGTCCCATTCGT
>JAXDPR010000130.1:0-2836 GCA_034668265.1 Sphingomonadales bacterium | reverse complement strand
ATCGCGTCCTCGTGCGCCATCGGTTGACCGTCCTTGTAGAACCAAGTGCCGGTCGCCGCCCGAGGCGCTGTCTCGCGTCCGTCGAAGGTCACCGGTGTGGCGCCCCGAGGCGAGTAGACCAGGTAACTGCCACCGCCGATACCCTGGCTTTCCGGCTCGACGACGTTAAGCGCCAGCCGGGTCGCGAAGGCGGCGTCGACGGCGCTGCCACCCTGCCTGAGCATTTCCGCGCCGGCTTCCGCGGCGCGGGGATCAGCGGCGCTGACCATGCCTTTGGCCGCCTGGGACGAACGGGCATGGGCTACAGGCTGTTTGGCGAACGCGGCGGGACCGGCAGTGACGAGCAGGCCGGCGATAAAGGCGAGTGAGTGCAGGCGCATCGCGCGGAGCTACTCGCTGCCGACCGCCTCGGCAATATTGCTGAAGCCCGCGCGTTTGACGCGATCGGCAAGGCCGCGCGCGATCCGCCGCGCGATCCCCGGCCCTTCATAGACCATCGCGCTGTACAGCTGGACGAGGCTCGCGCCGGCGCGGATGCGCTCCCAGGCGTCGTCGACCGACGCGATCCCGCCAACCCCGATCAGGGGGATTTCTCCGCCCGAGGCCGAGCGGAAGTCGCGCAGCGCCTTCAGCGCAAGAGCCTTGAGCGGTGCGCCCGACAGGCCGCCCTGCTCGGCGGCGAAGCGCGACCTGAGAGGCGGCCGCGACACGGTCGTGTTCGCAACGATCAGCGCATCGACCCCCTGCTCGATCGCGACGCGAACGATTTGGTCCGGCTCCCCTTCGCCGAGGTCGGGCGCAATTTTGAGAAAGATCGGCGGGCCATTCTTCGGCCGCGCTTCGTTCACCGCTTCGAGCAGCGCTTTGAGCGCGCCTTCGTCCTGCAGCTGGCGCAGCCCCGGCGTGTTCGGCGAGCTGACATTGATCGTCAGGTAACGCGCAACGGGCGCCATCGCCCGGACGCCGCTAACATAGTCTGCAATCCGGTCGGCGCTGTCCTTGTTGGCCCCTACATTGACCCCGATCACGGCACGCATGTGCGTGCATTCGATGAGGCGCTGAAATGCCGCGGGCTGGCCGCGGTTGTTGAAGCCCATCCGGTTGATCACCGCTTCGTCTTCCTTCAGCCGGAACAGCCGCGGCCTCGGATTGCCCTGCTGCGGGAGCGGGGTCAGCGTTCCCACCTCGACGAAGCCGAAACCGAACGAGAGCATCTCCTCCGGCACCTCGGCATCCTTGTCGAAACCGGCCGCGAGCCCGACCGGGGTCGGGAAATCGATCCCGGCAACCCTCGTTCTTAGCGAAGCCGGAAAGTCCGGCGGCCGTCCCGTCGGCATCAGCCTCAAGGCCCTGATCGTCATCCGATGCGCCGTCTCGGCATCGAGCGCGAAGGCGAGCGGGCGGATCAGCGGGTAGAGGGCCACACTGGCCGTGTGTCATTGCGGGCCGGGTGAGGCAATCCAGCCGGTTGAGTTTCGAAGCGAAACTCCCTAAATCGGACGGGAAAGCTCCGAATTAGATATGCGCCTTAGCCACCTCGCCGATTATGCGGTCGTTTTGATGACCGCCGCCGCCCGCCGCCCCGCGGGCGCGCGCCTCAGCGCAACCGAGCTGTCGAGTGAGACCGGGGTCCCGCTGCCGACCGCGCAGAAACTGATGGGCCAGCTCGCGGCTTGCGGCATGCTTAGCAGCGCGCGCGGCGCGGCCGGCGGCTTCGCGCTCGCCCGGCCGGCGGCCGAGATCAGCCTCGCCGACATCGTCGAGGCGGTCGAGGGGCCGATCGCGCTCACCATGTGCTCGGACTCGAACAACCACGAATGCATTCTCGACGCCCATTGCCGGGTCAAGCCGCACATGGGCGTCGTCGGAAATGCAGTACGCGGGGCATTGGGGGCGGTGAGCCTTACGGAGCTAGCGCGATGAACGAGGCCGTCAAGAACCGCGAGCTCAAGGACAAGATCGCCCAGGATTACGAATGGGGCTTTTCCTCGGACATCGAGCAGGAATTCGCGCCCAAGGGTTTGAGCGAGGACACAGTCCGCTTCATATCCGCCAAGAAGAATGAGCCCGAGTGGATGCTCGACTGGCGCTTGAAGGCCTATCGCGCCTGGCCCGAGATGGAGGAGGTCGGCTGGGCCAAGCTCGACATCCCCGCGATCGATTACCAGGACGCGTATTATTACGCGGCGCCGAAGGCGAAGCCGAAGCTCGGCAGCCTCGACGAAGTCGATCCCGAAATCCTGCGCGTCTACGAAAAGCTCGGAATCCCGATCGAGGAGCAGAAGGTGCTTGCCGGGGTCGAGGGCGCGCGCAAGGTCGCGGTCGATGCGGTGTTCGACAGCGTTTCCGTCGCCACCACCTTCCGCGAGGAGCTGAAGCGCGCGGGCGTGATCTTCCTCTCCATCTCCGAGGCGATCCGCGAGCATCCCGAGCTAGTAAAAAAGTATCTCGGCAGCGTCGTTCCGCAGCGCGACAATTACTTCGCCTGTTTGAACAGCGCGGTCTTTTCCGACGGCACCTTCGTCTACGTGCCCGAGGGCGTCCGCTGCCCGATGGAGCTCAGCACCTATTTCCGCATCAATGCCGAGAACACCGGCCAGTTCGAACGCACCCTGATCGTCGCCGACAAGGGCAGCTACGTCTCCTCCCTCGTAGGCTGCACCGCGCCGATGCGCGTCGAAAACCAGCTCCACGCGGCGGTGGTCGAGTTGGTCACGCACGACGACGCGCAGATCAAATACAGCACCGTGCAGAACTGGTATCCGGGCGATGCGGAAGGCCGTGGCGGCATCTACAACTTTGTCACCAAGCGCGGCGCCTGCCGCGGCGCGCGCAG
>JAXDPR010000129.1:0-4502 GCA_034668265.1 Sphingomonadales bacterium | reverse complement strand
GGATTGCCGCAATTCGCCTCACCTGCAGCTCGAGCGGATGCAGCCCTTCGCCGCCGATCACCTGGTCCTCGAAATTGCACCCGACCGCGCCGGTCGCCTTGAGCTCCGCGACATTGGCCGCACCCCGCTCGGGGTCGTCCGAATAAGCGCTTTCGAAGTCCACCGTGACCGGCAACTCGACCGCCTCGACGATGCGCCGTGCATTGGCGAGCGCGAAGTCGATCGGCACCTGCTGTCCGTCGGGCCAGCCATTTGCGTCGGCCACCGGATGGCTGCCCGTCGCCAGCGCTTTCGCGCCCGCCGCAACCACCGCGAGGGCGCTTCCGACATCCCAGATATTGTAGAGGATCACCGGATTGCCGGGCACGTGGAGCGCGGCAAAAGTCTCGAATTTGCTGGACATTGCGGCGGCCTAGGCCCGCAGCCGCCGGGGCGCAACGCTGGCGCCCTGGCCATGGCTGATCTAATCGGCGTCGCATGAATGAGACAGCGATCGACACGCCCGCGCTTCTCGAAGGGCTCAGCGAAGCGGCACTGATCCTGTCGGGCGGCCGGGTGGTGGCCGCGAACGCCGCGGCCCGCAATCTACTCGGCGGGTTCATCCGCGGCGCCGAGCTTCGCGACGTGATCAGCCATCCCGCGGCGCTGGCCGCTCTCGAACGCGGCAACAATGCTGCCGAGGGCGTCGAGCTGACCGGGCTTGGCGGCTTGCGCCGCCACTGGCTGATGCGCAGCGCGACGCTGGACGACGGCACGTCGCTGATCCGTTTCCTTGACCGCAGCGAGGCGCGTCTCGCCGAGCAGATGCGCGTCGATTTTGTCGCCAACGCCAGCCACGAGCTCAGGACGCCGCTGTCGACCCTCATCGGTTATACCGAGACCCTGCGCGAGCAGGCCGACGAGATCGAGCCGGCGACGCGCGAGCGCTTCCTCTCTGTCGTTCACGACGAGGCCAGGCGCATGCAGCGCGTGGTCGAGGATTTGATCTCGCTCTCGCGCATCGAAGCAGAAAAGTTCACTGCGCCGACCGAAGCCGTCGAGCTCAACGTGCTGATCGAGCAGGCGTCCGAAAGCGCCCGGCGGATGGCCGAGGAACGCCGCTCCGAGATCGTCTGCGACATCGCGGACGACCTCCCGGCGATCGCCGCGGATCGCAGCCAGATCCTGCAGCTGCTCGACAATCTTATCGCCAATGCGCTGCGCTACGGGGAGGCCGGCACTCCGGTCACCATTTCGGCTCAGGCGGAAGGGCCCATGGTCCACCTCTCCGTCACCGACGAGGGTGAGGGGATCGCGCCAGAGCATATCGCGCGCGTGACCGAACGCTTCTACCGAGTCGACACCAGCCGCAGCCGCTCGCTCGGCGGCACCGGTCTCGGGCTGTCGATCGTCAAGCATATCGTCGAGCGCCACCGCGGCCGGCTGAGCATCGAGAGCGAGGTCGGGATCGGCACGACCATCCATGTGTTCGTCCCCGCGGCGGTTTCATGAAAGTGTCACGCTCGCAGGGTAGCGACGGAGAGGTGACCAAGCCCGCATTGCTGTTAGTCGAGGACGACCGCGCACTCTCCGACTTGCTCATTTGGCATTTCGACCGCGAAGGCTACGACATCGTCCGCACCGCGGACGGCGAAGAAGCGCTGCTGCTCGCCGAGGAGCGGACGCCCGACCTCGTGATCCTCGACTGGATGATCGAGGGGATTAGCGGCATCGAGGTGTGCCGCCGGCTGCGCCGCCGCCCGAACACGGCGCACGTCCCGATCATCATGCTGACAGCGCGCGGCGAGGAGAGCGACCGCATTCGCGGGCTCGAGACCGGCGCCGACGATTACGTGACCAAGCCCTTCAGCCCGCGCGAGCTGGTCGCCCGCGTCGGCGCGGTCCTGCGCCGGGTGCGGCCGGCGCTCGCCGGAGAGCAGCTGGCCTTCGAAGATATCGAAATGGACGTCGACGCGCATCGCGTCCGGCGCGGCGGGCGCGCGGTTCAGCTCGGGCCGACCGAGTTCCGGCTGCTCCGCCACTTGATGGAAAACCCCGGCCGGGTGTTCTCGCGCGACCGGCTGCTCGACGCGATCTGGCCGCGCGACCGCGACATCGACGCCCGCACCGTGGACGTGCACGTTCGCCGCTTGCGCAAGGCGCTTAACGAAGGCGGCCGGGCTGATGTCGTCCGCACCGTCCGCTCGGCCGGATACTCGCTCGATGCCGAAGATTGACCGGCGTCTTATTTCTGTAACGTGAGAGTCGGCGGTGCGTAACAGAAGCGTCGCATTAGCTGCCGGAGAGCAGGGGCTGCCTGCGGACGTTGCCGATGCCGCCCGCGTCGGTTAACCGCGCGGCGGCAATTTAAGGGGTCTTCGATGTTTGGCTGGTTCCAACGGCTGCTGCCCCGCAAGGGCGACTTCTTCGGCATGTTCGAGGCGCACGCGTCGACCCTGGTCGAAGCGTCGAAAGCCCTCAAAGAGCTTGCTTACGACGGCGCTTCAACGGCCGAGATCCTGCAGATCATTCGCGATCGTGAGCACGACGCCGACGAGGTCATCCGCCAGGTCCTGAGGGAGGTCAGGAAGACATTCCTCGCGCCCTTCGATCGCGGCGCGATCACCTCGCTGATCGTGGCGATGGACGACACGATTGATGAGATGCTGGCGACCGCGCGAGCGATCGACTTGTACGAACTGCACGAGCTCCGGCCGGAAATGAAGCAGATCGTCGATCTCATTGCCGCGGCAGCGGAGGTCACCGCGCGCGCTCTGCCGCTGCTGCGCAACGTGAGCGCGAATGGCGAGACGCTGCACGAGCTCACGGGCAAGGTGGTGGATCTGGAAGGCCAGGCCGACGAAATCCATGCGCAGGGGCTCAAGCGCGCGTTCCAGACCGCTCGCCAGGACCCGCTACAGTTCGCCGTCGCCCGCGAGGTGTTCAAGAACCTCGAGAAGGTGATGGACGCCTTCGAGGACGTGGCGAATGAAATCGATGGCATCGTGATTGATCACGCCTGATGCACGAGCTTGCGGTCCCGCTGCTCGTCGGACTCATCGTCCTCGCGTTCGCATTCGATTTTCTCAACGGCCTCCACGACGCAGCCAATTCCATTGCGACGGTGGTCGCCACGCGGCTCCTCAGCCCCGCCGCTGCCGTCGCATTCGCGGCCTTCTTCAATTTTGCGGCTTACTTCCTCGCTCTTCACTGGCCCCAGCTGCACAAGGTCGCGGACACGATCGGCAAGGGGCTGATCGACAAGGACCTGGTCACCCCCGCCGTGGTCTTCGGGGCGCTCGTCGGCGCGATGTTCTGGAACGTCGTCACCTGGCTAAAGGGTATCCCCTCGTCGTCGAGCCACGCCTTGGTCGGCGGCATCATCGGCGCGGGCGTGGCGCACGCCGGCCTGTCCGGCATCCAATGGGTCGGCCTTAACAAGACGCTGATCGCCATCGTCCTTTCGCCGACCCTGGGACTGCTCCTCACCATGCTGATCATGCTGGTGACGAGCTGGCTCGGCGCTCGCGCGACCGCCAGCGGTTCTGAACGGACCTTTCGCGGGCTGCACCTGGTTTCGGCCGGCGCTTACTCGCTCGGCCACGGCCTCAACGATGCCCAGAAGACAATGGGCGTCATCACTGTCCTGCTCTACTCGACCGGCTATCTCCACGGCGACTTTCATGTACCCAACTGGGTCGCGCTCAGTTGCTACGTGGCGATCGGCCTGGGAACATTGACCGGTGGCTGGCGGATCATCGAAACAATGGGGACCCGCATCACCAAGCTCAATCAACACCAGGGCTTTTCCGCATCCGCTGGCGGATCGGTGATGCTGTTCGCGGCATCCTATTACGGCATCCCGGTCTCGTCCACGCACACCATCACCGGTTGCGTCATCGGCGCCGGCGCGTCGCGCCGCGCCTCGGCGGTCCGCTGGGGGGTCGCGGGCAATGTGATGATCGCCTGGCTGATTACTATCCCGGCCTCGGCCACGGTCGGTGCCCTCTTCTACTGGCTGACGACCTTCTTTTAACGGGGCAAGCTGGCTCTATGGCCGCGCTTCCCGGCTTTCATTTGGAGAAAATAGGGATTCGGCGTTACACTCCTCTGTTTTGTTAATGATGGAGGGGTGCCCATGAAGGCCATGATTTTGTCGGCCGTAGCGGCTGCGGCGCTTGCTGCTTCCGCTCCTGCGGCCGCCCAATTGGGGCAGGTCAATGAGCCTGCGCCAGGTTATTCGTCGCTTCTGAAGTCCGAATATTCGACCGCGGAGCGCGAGATCCGCTCGGCCAATGTGTCGATGTACGATCCCGCACGGTCGATCAATCTCGGCATCGCGCTCGCCAAGCAGGGCCGCCGCGCCGACGCCGCCAGTCAATTCAACAGCGTCCTTCTCGAGGAGGATGTTGAGATGATTGTGGCCAATGGACAGACCGCCATGTCCCACGACGTGGCGAGGCGAGCGCTCGCCGCGCTCCAGGGCGGAGTGCTCAGCCGCTAGCTACTGCGGCGTCAGACGA
>JAXDPR010000128.1:0-3691 GCA_034668265.1 Sphingomonadales bacterium | reverse complement strand
AGGCGCGCGCATCGTGCAGCGCATTGTGCGGCACCTTGCTGTTGGCCGCGGTGCTGAACCCGCTGAGCGGCCGGAACTCGAACTTGAGCGGCGGCATCTCGACCATCGTACCCGGGCCGGTCAGCAGCAACGCGTTGAACAACGCGATGTCCTCGGGCCAGTCGGCGACGATCAGCGGCTCGGCATCGCCCGCTAGAAAATGAGCGACCGCGCCAGCGGCGTCCGTGCGGCTCAGCCGCGGCGAGACCAGCTGCTGCGGGACCATGTCGAGATAGGGGATGACGTTGCGTTGCACCCATTCCTCGAGCGCGTAGTCCCAGTCCAGGGTGAGATACAGCTCTTCGCCATGGTCCGGCACCAGCGCCAGGCTCAGGAGCGCCCCGCCCCAGCCATTATATTCGGTGTCGAGGAAGTATCTCAGCGCGGGACCGCTTGCGGACAGGTGTCGGTCACCAGCGGCTTGCCCTTGCGGCAACGCTCCTCGGCGAGACGCGCTTCCTTGCCGCGCCGTTCCTCTTCCTTGCGGATTTCGCGGCCGCGCTTTTCGTCGGCTTCGCTCTGGCTGGTGGTGACGGCATCGACGCCGGCCGATGCAACCTTCACAGGAAGCGTCACGACGTCGACAGCGGTCTTGGCAATGGTTCCGACGCAGCACGAGAGAAGCGGCAGGACGATGAGGATCAGGAACCGTTTACGCATGACGGCATCCTCGCCTGCCCGCCGTCGGCGCGCAACGTCAAAGCGACGAAAAGAAGCTCCACATCAGATCGTTGGCGCTGATCGCCATCGATGGTGCTTTCCGTCCCTGCTGAGTGCCGCTGCCCGGCCAGCTGTGGCCGCCGGTGTCGGTCAGGCAAAGCTCGACCGGTGCTCCGCCTGGCTTCGCGGCATGCAGGTCGCAATGCGCGCCGGCGACAGTCAGCACACGCTTGGCGTTCGGGTCGGCGCGGTTGAGCTGGACCCATTTCGCCTGCGTCGACGGCACCGAGGCAAAGTCCGTGTCGGTCAGCGCGCTGACGCCCTTGCCGCCGCTGATCGGGATATGATCGTCGTCGAGCGAGTGGAACTCGATAACCGGCACTGGCCGTGATGGCGTGCAGTGGGCCGTATTGTCCGTGCCCTCGACCGGAGCGATGCCGCGGACGAGTTCACTCGCCTCGCAGGCCATGCGCCAGCTCATCAAAGCGCCGTTGGACATGCCGGTCATGAACACCCGGCTGCGATCAATATTGGCCTGGCGCTCGACCCGCTGGATGACCTCGCGCAGGAAGCCGACGTCGTCGACATTGTTCTTCTGCGCAGCTCCGCAGCAGGCGCCCGCGTTCCAGGTCGCCAGGACTCCGCCTAGCCGGCTGTAGCCGTTGGGGAAGACAGCGATGAAGCCGACCGCTTCCGATTTGCTGATCAGCTTGTATTTGGAATCGTCGGCCTGGAAATCGGCGTCCCCGCCGCCGCCGTGAAGCGCGACCAGCATCGGCGTCCGGCCACCTTTATAGCTTCTCGGCACATGGACGAGATATTCGCGCGTGATGCCGTCGTGGACGAAGCTGAAGCGATAATCGCCCGGCGCCGTAAGCGGACTCATGTTCGGATTGGCCGGAAGAGCGCCGCGGTGTTGCTGCTCCATCTGGATGATCTGCCGGAAGCGGCCGGCCCGCTGCGCAACGGCCGCGCCGCCGATAGTAATCGCGACCGCGGAAAGCGTTGCGACTCCGACGAGGAAACGAGACTTCATGGCCAAACCCCTTTGTGTTCTTACTTGGCCATGATTCTCGTTACGGCAGTTGAACGAGTGCTGATGCGGCCATTGGCCCGCCGTTCAGAATGATTGACGGGCGCTAACCAAGGCTCATCGCTTCCTCCGCTAACGCCTCCGCCTGGGTCAGCAACGCCTCGTCCGCCTCGGCGCCTGGCGGCAACGCCTCGCGGCCGACGATCACCATCAGCGGCACAGCCATCGGCGTGATCCGCCCGGTCTCGACGTGGAGCATCGTTGCCGACGCACGGTCGACGAGGCGCACCAGACGGCCCAGCTCGGTCATTCGCCGCCGCGCATCGTCCCACGCCGCGCGCAGCAGCAAATGCTCCGGCTCGTAGCGGCGCAGCACGTCATAGATGAGGTCGGTCGAGAAGCTGACCTGCCGCCCGGTCTTTTTCTTTCCCGGGTGCTGGCGCTCGACGAGGCCGCCGATGACCGCGACCTCCCGGAAGGCGGTCTTTAGGAGGTACGAACTTTCCACCCAGTCGACGAACTCCTGCTCGAGGATGTCGGCGGAGAAAAGCGATTTCGGATCGGTGATCGGCTCCAGGCCGTAGCACGCGAGCGCATAATCGTTGGCGACGAAACCCAGCGGCTTCAGCCCCGCTTTCTCCATCCGCTTGGTCAGCAGCATGCCGAGCGACTGATGCGCGTTCCAGCCTTCGAAGCTGTAGGCGACCATGAAATGCTGGCCCTCGTGCGGGAAGGTCTCGACCAGCAGCTGGTGCGGCTCGGGCAGGACCGAACGCTCGGATTGCACTTCAAGCCATTCACGGACGTCGTCGGGGAAGCGGCTCCAGTCGTTGCGGTCGGCGAGCATTTGTCGGACGCGGTTGGCGAGGTGGGTCGACATCGACATGCGCTGACCGCCGTAGGTGACGATCTGCCCACGCTTGGACGATGCATGGACGATAATGTCGGTATCCTTGAACTGGTCGACCTCGAGGCTGAGGCCGGCGAAGAAGAAACGATCGCCGGGCGACAGCGCCGACGCGAACCCCTCCTCGACCGTGCCGAGCTTGCGGCCGTTCTTGAAGCGCACGGTCATCAGCGGCTGCTCGACGATCACCCCGGCGTTCAGCCGGTGCTGCTGGGCGACGGCGGGCGTTGCGATGCGCCACATTCCGCCGGGCTCGGGTACCAGCCGGCGGAAGCGGTCATAGGCCTTGAGCGCATAGCCGCCGGTGGCGATGAAATTGAGGATCTCCTCGAACGTCTCCTGCTTGAGGCCCGCATAAGGCGCGGCGGAGCGGACTTCGGAGAGCAACTCGTCCTGCTGGAAGGGCGCGGCGACCGCCATCGCGAGGATATGCTGGGCGAGCACGTCGAGCGCGCCGGGGCGGAAGATTTCAGGATCGAGCTCGCCGTCGTCGATCGCGTCGAGCGCCGCCCGGCCTTCTAGATATTCGAAGCGGTTGCCGGGGACGAGGATGCCCTTCGACGGCTCGTCGAGTCGGTGGTTGGCGCGGCCGATCCGCTGCAGCAGCCGAGAGCTGCCCTTGGGTGCGCCCATCTGGATGACCAGGTCGACGTCGCCCCAGTCGATCCCGAGGTCGAGGCTGGCGGTCGCGACCAGCCCGCGCAGCTTGCCCGCCGCCATCGCCGCTTCGACCTTGCGCCTGGCTTCGACCGACAGGCTGCCGTGGTGAATGCCGATCGGCAGCCCTTGCTCGTTCTCGTCCCACAGTTTCTGGAAGATCAGCTCGGCGAGCCCGCGCGTGTTGGAGAAGACGAGCGTGGTCCGGTGCTGCTCGATCAGCCGCATGACTTCCGGAACCGCATGGTATCCCGAATGGCCGCCCCACGGGATCTTGTTCTCGGGGATCAGGATCGACAGGTCCGGCTCGGCGCCGGGATCGCCGAGGACGACATCGACAAGATCCATGTCCGCGTCGGGCGCGAGCCATGAGCGATAGGCATCCGGGTCGCTGA
>JAXDPR010000127.1:0-4727 GCA_034668265.1 Sphingomonadales bacterium | reverse complement strand
CTTCCGGAGCGCATGTGCTCGCCTCCCCTGCCGTCCGCGCCCGCGCGCGCGACCTCGGCATCGATCTCGCTCAAGTGAAGACCGCCGGCGACCGCATCCGCCACTCAGATCTCGACGCTTACCTGCTCTACAATGGCGGCACGGTGTCGCCGCGCGGCACTGGCGCTGCTCGGCCCGATGAGACGATCAAGGTCGTCGGCCTCCGCCGCAAGATCGCCGAGAATATGCAGGAGGCAAAACGCCGAATCCCGCACTTCACCTTGGTCGAGGAGTTCGACGTCACCGCGCTTGAGGAAACCCGCGCGATGATGAACGCGGACCGCGGCGCCAACCCCAAGCTGACGCTCCTGCCTTTCCTCATCACCGCGATGGCGCGGGCGCTTGCCGAATGGCCGATGCTCAACGCGACCTACGACGATGACGCCAACGTCATTACGCGCGCAGGCGCGGTGCACATGGGCATGGCGACTCAGACTCCGAACGGGCTGATGGTGCCAGTCATCCGCAACGCGCAGGGGTTGAGCGTCTGGCAGATCGCGAGCGAAATCCTGCGGCTGTCCGACGCCGCGCGCACCGGCAAGGCGACGCGCGACGAACTGATGGGCTCGACCATTACCATCTCTTCGCTCGGGCCGATGGGCGGTGTCACCTCGACCCCGGTGATCAACCGCCCCGAGGTGGCGATCCTCGCCGTCAACAAGGTCGAGGACAAGCTGGTGCCGATCGACGGCGAGATCGAAATCCGGGAGCGGATGAACCTGTCGCTATCGTGCGACCACCGCGTCGTCGACGGCTGGGACGCAGCAAGCTTCATGCAGGCGCTCAAAGGCCTGATCGAAAATCCGCTGCGCCTTTTGTGGGCCTAGCTCACCACGCGAAGGATAAAGTCGCGACTAGCGCATGACGGTCGCCGGCTCCGGCGTTGCTTCCGACGTATGCCAGCCCGAGCTTCGCCGGCTTGAGCTTGACCTCGCCGCCGAGCGTCCAGTCCCACTTGCCGCCGTGCTCGACCTCGTCGAACGCACCGCGCTCGTAACCCAGCCCGGCCTTGAGCGTCACCGGCGTCCTCGGCAGCCCATATTCGGCAGTCCCGAACAGATAGCTGTTGTCATGGCCCCGTCCCTGCTCGTCACGGGTCGCACGCTGGCGCGGGATGTAGCTCACCCCCGCGCTGGCCGACGCACGGCCGCGCGTCGTGGTGACGATCGCCGTCGCTTCAAAATAATTGTCGGCGCCGGCCGACGGGTAAGCGAAAGAGGTGCCGGACAGGTCGATGCTGAAATGCTCCGAGAGATCTTTCTCGTATCCGGCAGTGAAATCCACTTCCGAGCTGGTTGGATCGCCCGGCCGCTCCAGGGTGGAAGCCCAGACCTCGGCATAGAGTCCGCTGTCATGCGCGAGCGTGAGCGTGCCCTGGACCGCCGGTCGCCCACGAGACAGCGAGATGCCGCGGTAGCGATAGTCGCTCACCACTCCAATCTCGCCGGAAAGGTCGACCGCCGCCGCCGCCGCAGAAGTCCACAGGCAGGCCAAGCCAGCTGCGCCCAAAAAATGACAGGTGAGACGCATCGTTCAGGCTGCCGCCAGGGCGAGGGGCCCGCCGCCGAGCAGCACCGCAAGCTCGTCCCGGGGCAAGGCCCGCGAGAAAAAATGGCCCTGCATCTCCTTGCAGCCCGCGATCTGCAGAAACGCCCGCTGCTCGGCCGTCTCCACGCCCTCGGCCGCGACGGCGAGGCCCAACGCATGCCCGAGCGCAAGCACGGCCGTGACGATCGCCTGTGAGTGGGGCGCGTCGCTGAGATGTTGCACGAAGCTGCCGTCGATCTTGATCTTGTCGACCTGGAAATCGCGCAGATAGCTGAGCGAGGAATAGCCCGTGCCGAAATCGTCGAGGACGATCTTGAACCCGGTCGCCCGCAGCTTTTCCAGTATCTCCCTCACCGAATCATTATCGTCGAGCAGGACACGTTCGGTCACTTCAAGCTGGATCGCGCGCGGGTCCGCGCCGGTCGAGCCGATGATGGCCATCAGCCGGTTGACGAAATCCGCCGACCGGAACTGGATCGGAGACAAGTTCACGGCGACGAACAGCTTCGGCCAGGCGCGGGAGACCCGGCAAGCTTGTTCGAGCACCCACTCGCCCAATGGAACGATCAGACCGGTCTCTTCGGCAATGGGAATGAAATGGTCCGGAGCGACACGGCCGCGCGCGGGATGATCCCAGCGCAGCAAGGCTTCGAGGCCGAGGATCGTGCCGTCGCTTTCGACTTGCGGCTGATAGTGTACGCTCAGTCCCTTGGCGGTGGCGACGGCGTCCCGCAGCTCCTCCTCGATCTTCGCGCGGAGCCTGACGCTCTCGTCCATTTCCGGACTGAACCAGCGGACGTCGTTCCGCCCCGCGTCCTTTGCGCGGTATAAGGCAATGTCGGCCTGCCGCACGAGCTCTACCCGGTCCGTGGCGGCGTCCGTCGATAGCGCAACGCCGATGCTGACCCCTACAAACAGCTGCGCGCCGTGAATCTTGAACGGCCGCTGATTATTTCCGAGGATGCGCGCGGCGAACTTATGGATGTCGGCGGATTGCATGTCCTCGATCAAAATTGCGAACTCGTCTCCGCCAAGTCTGCTGACCGTGTCGCAATCGCGGGTCAGCGACATCAGGCGCAGGCCAAACTGTTGGATCAGCGCGTCGCCGGCCTGGTGGCCCATCGTGTCATTGATATTCTTGAACCGGTCCAGATCGAGCAGGAGCACCGCGACGCGCGCCTTGCGCCGGCTCAGCGCGAGTTCCAGGCGATTCTCGAACAGCGCGCGATTGGGCAAGCCCGTCAGGCTGTCGTGAAAGGCCAGATGCTGTGCTTCGGCTCGACTGGCTTCCAGGTCCATCCGGCTCCGCCGAATGCGCCACAGCAACAGGCTGACCAGCATGCCGATGCCAAGGAACGCCACGAACAGAACCGGCACCATCCGGTCTTCAACCAGCTTGCCAGGCTCGAAGGGCTGCCACGTGATATAGCCCAATTCCCGGCCATTGGCCCGATGGACTGCAACCGCGCCTGGCCCTGGATCCGCCCAGCTGAACCGCGGCCGTTCGATGACATAAGATTTGGACAAATGCTCGAGGAAGCTGCCGTCGAGGTAGCGCACGGCGACGTGGAGATATTCCGAGCCGGGGGCCTGCGCGATCTTCCCGGTTTCCGAGACGATCGGCTTAAGGCTCACAAACGCTGGCCGGCCGCCGACAACGGCGAATTCCGAAGCGCCGATCGTTCTTGTCGGGGCACCCTCGGGGGCCAGGCGCGCGACAGTCAGTGATTTGCGAAGCCGGAGCGCCAGTTCAAGCACCGGCGAGGCGACGCGCCGGAACGACGCCGGAGGCGCTCTTCGGCCATCCCGCATCGCGTAGATCGGCGCATTGTGCGGATCGAGCAGATAGACTTCATCGATCTCATAATAAGTGTGAAACCAAACGCCGAGATTGTTGTCGATCCATTCGAGGTCGAGCGGGCGCTCCCGGGTGCGGACCACGGCGTCGTCCCAATAGGTCGACGCCTCCTGGTCTACCGTCACGGCGCGGATGCTCTGCTCGATTCCGACCGTCACACGCTGGTTTTGGCGAGCGAGCGCGAGCTGATCGGTTCGGCTGATCGAAAAATGCAGCACGGCGCCGACGATCGACGCGAGCAGCAGCAGCGTGATCGCCGTCGGCAGCGCGACCGCGCGAAACACGGCATTGCCGTCTGTGGACCTCGTCATTCTCCGCCTTTCGCCAGGCGGACGGGCTTATTGGCGAGAGGTTAAGGATGCGGTCGATATTTGGCGGAAAAAAACGTCCACTTTGAATGGTTTGGCGGCCGCAGCGCGCCGTCAGTCGTTCCGGCCAATCTCACGCCAGTTTTTCTCGTTCACCCCGACGCGACTGCTTGGACGCAGCGAGCTTCATGCAGGCCCTCAAGGCCGACATCGAAAACCCGCTGCGTCTCCTAGCGCTTAGAGCGCGATCGCTTCCGCGACGCGCGCGGCCGGTGCGTCGAAGCGCTCGCCGACCATCTCCTCGCTCTTGGCCCACAGCGCCTTGGCGTGCTCCGGATCGAGCGCATAGGGGCGTACCCCGTCGCTCAGGACTGAAAGCTCGCGCTCGGTCACATTGGTGACGACGTGGCAGTCGGCGCAATAACGGCCGCCAACCTCGTCGCCCTTCGCAACAACGCCGGCCCAGACCGAGGTCGCGGCGCCCTGCGGTATCGTCTTGAACTCGAGCGGCGGCTCACCCCGACTGGCGAGGTCGGCATCGAGCGTCGTCACCCATTCGTCGAGTTCGCGCGGCTTCATGTGGCGGGCGAGCTCGGTCCTGATCCCGCCGGGGTGGACGGCGGTCGCTCGCACGCCTCGGCCCTTGTGGCGGCGGTCGAACTCGACGGCGAACAGGATGTTGGCCGTCTTCGAGCGGCCATAGGCCACGAACGGCTCATAGGGCGTGTGCTCGAAGTTCGGATCGTCGAGGTCGACGTCGGAGAACCGATGGCCCGACGAGGCCAGGTTGACCAGACGTGATCCGGGCTTCAGCAGCGAGGCGATCCGATTGACCAGCACGAAATGCCCGAGATGATTGGTGCCGAACTGGGTCTCGAACCCGTCGGCGGTCTTGCCGAACGGGCAGGCCATGACCCCGGCGTTGGCAATGACCAGGTCGAACGGCTTGCCGGCGGCAAGGAGGGCGTCGGCGC
>JAXDPR010000126.1:0-2961 GCA_034668265.1 Sphingomonadales bacterium | reverse complement strand
GTCGTCTGGCGGACCATTTCGCGGATCTGCGCGGCGGCGGTCGGGTTGACCAGCTTGCGCGCCATAGCCGGGACCAGCTCGTCGACCCGCGGGTGGCTTGCCAGCCATTCCTCGGCCAGCTCCCAGTCCTCGATGAACCGCCGGTTCCAGGTGTAGAGCCGACCGTCGCTGGCGAATACGCTGATCGCCTCATAGAGATTGTCGAACGTCGCGGCCCGGACCCGAAGCAAGGTGTCGCGGGCGGAAGCAAGCCGCAACTGTTCCGTGCGGTCCTCGAGGAACAGCCTGAGGCCGCCGTCGGGCAGAGGCTGGGCGACGACGCGGATATGATCGCCCGCCGGAAGCATCCACTCTTCCTCGATTACCTCCTCGGGGCTGGTGAACCAGCCCCGCCGCTCCTCCTTCCAGGCGGGGAAGTCGCGAGTCTCGGGAAGCCGCTGCTGGTCGCGCATCCGTTCGATCACCCGGTCGAATTCGGGCTCCTCCGCAAGCCATTCGGGGTCGAGCTGGGTCATTGCGGCGAACGACCTGTTGAAGAAGCTCAAGCTCCGGTCGGCGTCGAACTGAGCGGTTCCCGCCGTCATTCGGTCGGCGAGCTCGCGCTGCGATTCGATATGGCGCGCAAGCTCGGCCCGCGCTTCCTCGAGGTCCTGCACGTCGACCGCGAAGCCGGCGACGGCGCCGGTCGAGAGCGGCACATCCACGATCCGCAGCATCCGCCGCTCGCCGCGAATGATCGCGGGCTGCATGCGCGAGACGGTGCGGCCGCCCGATTGAGCCTCCGTCGCTCGCGCCAAGGGACTGTCGTCGCCTTCCGCGTCGATAAGCTCAGCGCCGCGCTCAATAACGTCAGCGCCGTCGCGCCCCTCGACCGCTTGAACGAAGGCGCTGTTGACCAGTCCGAGCTTGAGGTCGGGTCCGCGGTACCACATCGGAAAGGGTGCCGCCTCGATCACCTGGGTGAGCGAATTCACCGCCGCTTCGGTTTGACGCAGCCGCAGCGCCAGCTTGGCTCGCTCCTCCTCGGCCGCACTGACATCGACGAACCACAGCAGCAGGGTGCCCGGCGCTTCGCCGAGCGTCGCAGCTCCACCCCGAACCTCGAACGTTCGGCCGCCGCCGTTCGTGCGCACCCGGCACGACACGGCTGCCGCGGACGCGCGGGCCGTCTCGACCGTCGCGCGCAGATCTTCGAGATCCTCCGCAACTATGCCCCCGCCGTCTCGCGCCAGCTCGTCAAAATTCGTGGGTGCCGTCTCAAGTCCCAGCTCACGAACGAGCCGCTCGTCAGCCTCGATCCGACCGTCCATGCGCACCACCAGCGGACGCGCCGGCGTGACCCCGAGCAAACGCGCGTTGGCCTGCGCCGTCTTGAGGACCTGCTGGGCAAGGCTGAAGCGTCGAGCGGCAAGGATTGCGATCGCAATGGCAAGCCCAAGCCACAACAGCGCAAGCGCCGCGATCGCCAGACTAGTTGCGCTCGAAGCGCCCATCATTGCCCCAGGGTCCCCCTCGACTGATTCATAGGGCGAAGCGGTTCAAAGGAAAGGGCGCTTGGATGCCCCAGCCATGGCGGCTTTGTTGTCCATCGGACACACCACTTTGGAGGCTCATTGCTGCACTATGCTGGCAGATGCGGCTGGCGCGGCGTTCGATGGGCCAACCACCGTAACCTGTCCGCAATCCGACAGGTCCGCAAGGCGTCACGGATCTTCCGACCGCGCGGCCCAAACGCTGTCGTGATATTAAAGACACATGATTTTCAAAAATACTCGCGGGCGCCACCGAACCGTTGATGCCTAGCCGAAAATCGGGAAGTCGATGTTCCATACATTGCCCAGGGGTGGAATTTTCATGACAACTCGAAACTTGCTCAGCGCCACGGCGCTTCGGACCGGCTCACTCATTTCGTTCGTGGCCGCGGCTCCGGCTTTTGCTGCGACTGCGCAGCCGGCGACCACGGTCGTCGCGCCTTCAGGCGCCGCGCCTACCGGCCAGGTCGATAAGTCGATCGTCATCACCGGCTCGCGCATCCGCCTGCCGAACCTCCAGTCGCTGGAACCGCAAACGTCCTACAACTTCAACGACGCCCGCGAGCGCAACTTTACGAACGTCGCGGACGCGCTCAACGAACTGCCCGGGATTCGCGGCTCGGTCACCCCGGCCGGCGCACAGGGTTCGTTCGGCCAGGGCGTCAATTTCGTGAACAGCTACGGCCTCGGCTCGAACCGCACGCTGACCTTGGTCAACGGACGCCGCTTCGTCACCTCCAACCCTGCCACCAACTTCGGCAACGCTTCGCCCGGCACCCAGGTCGACCTTAACGTCATCCCGGACATCCTCGTCGACCGTATCGACGTCGTCAGCGTCGGCGGCGCGCCGGTTTACGGCTCCGACGCTATCGCGGGGGTGGTGAACGTCATCCTGCGCTCGAAGTACAACGGCCTCGAGGTGCAGGGTGTCAGCGGCATCACGGAAGAGAACGACAACTTCCGCTGGAACGTTTCCGCGCTGTGGGGTCACAACTTCCTCAACGACCGCCTGAACATTACGCTCTCGGGCTCTCACGACGTCGTCGACGGCGTCCTGTACAACGATCGCGCATTCCTGCGGAAGAACATCGGCGGCGTCATCAACCCGACGTCGGCGCAGGCCTTGGCTTCACGCGCGCCGGGTGTGACCAATCTCAACGACGGACGCCTCAACCCCGACATCGGCTATAACAACAGCACGACCGACGGCTTTCCCGGCACCGTGCTTGCGCACGACGTCGGCATTCCGCTGCTCACGCAGGGCGGCCTCATCACCGCAACGAACGTGTCTTGCGCAAGTCCCCTCAACCCTGCGTCGTGCTTTGGCGTCTACTCGCCGAACGCGCTTTTCTTTGACGACCAGGGCAACCTGCAGCACTTTAACCAGGGCGTATGGTCCGGCGCCAACACGTCGGCGGCGCTGGTCGGC
>JAXDPR010000125.1:0-2857 GCA_034668265.1 Sphingomonadales bacterium | reverse complement strand
TAACCTGTCGATGAGCCGGGAGGCGACCTCATCTTTGCTCCCCTCGGGCCAGTCCTCGACGCCGTCGGCGGTGATCAGGTGGACGCGGTTGCGGTGCCCGCCCATCACGTCGCCCGACACGTCATTGGCGACAATCCAGTCAGCGCCCTTCATTTGGCGCTTGGCTGCCGCCTGCGCGATCACATTGTCGGTCTCGGCGGCAAATCCAACCAACAGCCGAGGGCGTTGCACGCTCGCCCCGAGCTCGGCGAGGATGTCTCGGGTGGGTACGAAGCTCAGCTCCGGCGGACCGGCGCCTTTCTTGAGCTTGGCCGGCGCGGGAACGACCCGCCAGTCCGCGACTGCGGCGACCAGAATCGCGACGTCGACCTGAAGCGAAGCAAAGACGGCGTCGGCCATTTGCTCAGCCGTCTCGACGTCGATCCGGTCCACGCCGGCGGGGGTCTCGAGCGCGACCGGCCCGGCGACCAAAGTCACCCGCGCGCCCGCCTCCGCAGCGGCGGCCGCGATTGCGAAGCCCTGACGCCCTGACGACCGATTGGCGATCACCCGGACCGGATCGATCGGCTCATGCGTCGGCCCCGCCGTGACCAAGATATGCTTTCCCGCCAGGCTCACTTCAGCAGGTCGGCGAGTTGATCCAGGATGTCCTGCGGCTCGGGCAGGCGGCCCGGGCCATATTCACCGCAGGCCATCTCGCCCTCGGCCGGTTCGATGACCTGGACTCCGTCGGTTTTGAGCTGCGCGATGTTGCGCTGCGTCGCGGCGTGCAGCCACATGCGGACGTTCATCGCTGGCGCGACCACGACCGGCTTGTCCGTCGCGAGCAGCAAGGTGGTCGCCAGATCGTCGGCGATCCCCGCGGCCATTTTGGCCAGAAGGTCCGCCGTCGCCGGGCACACGAGCACGAATTCGGCGGCGCGGCTCAGCTGGATATGGCCGATCTCGACCTCGTCCTTGAGCTCCCACAACGAGCTGTGGACCTGGCTTTCGGCGAGCGTGCCGAGGCTCATAGCGGTGACGAAATGCTCGCCGCCCTTGGTCAGGACCGGCGTCACCGCGTGCCCGCCCTTCTTTAGAAGTCGGACCAGCTCGAGCGACTTGTAGGCCGCGATCCCGCCGCCGACGATCAGGAGCACCCGCGCCATCGCGCTACCTTAGCACAAGCGTCAGCAATGCGCCGACTGCAGCCGCAATGGCTGCGACGAGCCCGTAAGTCGGCCAGTTACGGTGTTCGATGATCGCAATGTCGGGCAAAGGCGGCGCAGGCGGTGCGGCGCCGCGTGGTGGATAATATTCATCCAGTCGATTGATCAGCTCGGGGATGTTCTTGAATGCCCGGACCAGCTCGATGATTCGGTCGGCGTAATATGCCTCGGGGCCAAGCTCGGAACGCATCCACTCGCGCAAGAAGGGCTCGGCCGTCTCCCACATGTTGATGTCGGGATCGAGCGCGGTGGCGACCCCCTCGTTCATCACCATCGTCTTCTGCAGCAAGAGCAGGTGCGGCTGCGTCGGCATGTCGAAGTCGCGGGTGATCGAGAACAAGCTCTCGAGCATCCGGCCGACGGAGATGTCCTTGACTGGAAGCCCGCGGATCGGCTCGCCGGCGGCGCGCAGGGCGGTCGCGAACTCCTGCACATTGTGGTGCGCCGGGACGTATTGCGCCTCGAAATGGATCTCGGCGACTCGGCGGTAATTGCCGATGATCAGTCCGTAGAGGATCTCGGCCAGCCAGATCCGCGCCCGCCGGTCGACCCTTCCCATGATGCCGAAATCGATCGCCGCGATGCGCCCGTCGGGCAGCGCGAACAGATTGCCGTGGTGGAGGTCGGCGTGGAAGAAGCCGTCGATCACCGCCTGGCGAAGGAAGGCGCGGACCATGATTGCGGCGAGGGCGTTACAGTCCTGCCCGGCCGCGATCAGCGCATCGCGGTCGTTGAGCTTGATCCCGTCGAGCCATTCGAGCGTGAGCACGCGGCGGGCGGTACGCCGCCAGTCGATCTCCGGGACGTAATAGCCGGGCTCCGCGACCATGTTCTCGCGCAGCTCCGATGCAGACGCCGCCTCACGTTGCAGGTCCAGCTCGCGGGCCGTCCATTGGCGAAAATGGGCGACTACCAGCCGCGGGCGGAGCCGCTGAGCTTCCTCGCCGTAGCGCTCGACGTGCGCCGCGGCCCATTCGTAGGTCTCGATTGCCTTTGCGAATTCCTCCTCGATGCCGGGGCGAAGTACCTTGACCGCGACCTCGCGCCCCTCGGTGGTGATCGCTCGATGCACCTGCGCGATTGACGCCGCGCCGACTGGCACCTCATTGAATTCTGCGAATAGGCTCTCGAGCGGGGCGTTGAACGAACGCTCGATCGTCTGTTTGATTTTCTCGAAGGGGGCGGGGGGCAAGTCGTCCTGCAACAGGGAAAGGTTTGCGGCTGCCTTTGCGCCGACCAGGTCGGGCCGCGTCGACAGTGCCTGGCCGAGCTTTACGGCGGCCGGGCCGATGGCGACGAGCGCCGCGGCATATTCCGGCGTTGGCGGAATCCGCGCCCCGAACCGGGCGATTCGCGCGAGCCGCCGGACGGGCGGCGGCGTCAGCGGGTCTTCCTCGATCCCGCGCAGCGCGCCGTGCCGGGCCAGCGTCCGGCCCCACTTCAGCAAACGCCACAAATGGGTGACGCTGGTGGTCAAATTTTCCAGCCCGAATGGATCGTGACGAGGCCTCCGAGCATCAGCTCGGCAGCAGCGCGGACAAAGCCCGCCTCGGCGACCATCGCTTTGAACATGCCTGGCTTGGGGAAACTGCGGATGCTTTCGACGAGGTAGCGGTAGCTATCCTCGTCGTCGGTGACGAGCTTTCCTA
>JAXDPR010000124.1:0-2893 GCA_034668265.1 Sphingomonadales bacterium | reverse complement strand
AATGTGCAGATGCTGACGCGTGGACTGGTCGCCGAAATCCCGCGCGGACCACTCGAGGAGTTGGTGCTCAGCAACGAAAATGTCGGTCGAGCTGTCCAAATCTTCACGTTGGTGGAGGCGTCCATTTTCCGCGAGTGGACGCTCAACATCGGCCGCCGCAATGCCCGCAGCCGGATCGCCCATCTGCTGTGCGAGTTCGCCTACCGGCTGACCGCGCGCGGGGTCAATCCGAAGGGCCTCTACGAATTGCCAATGACCCAGGAACAGCTCGCCGATTGCACGGGGCTCACCTCGGTCCACGTGAATCGTGTGTTGCAGTCGTTGCAGCGCGAGGGCCTGATCCAGCGCGAGCGCCGAATGGTGCAGTTCGTTAGCTGGGAACGGATGCGAGACGTTGCCGACTTCAATCCGCGATACCTCCACATGCGGGAGGATGCGACACCCGTCCTCACCTAGGTTAATTACATCGGCCCTAACATCCGCGAGGGAACGTAGCGGGCGCGACCGTTTAGCACCGGCTGGACACGCACGTGGGGGGGCCTGTGGACGAGTACGCCTTCTTAGACCCGTTGTATCGGCGCTGGCAGCGGCGCGTTGCAGTGACGCGCGAGGACAAAGCGGCAATCGCGGCCTTGCCGTGGTCGGAACGCACCTATGCCCGCGACAGCTATCTCGTCCGGGAAGGCGAACCGGCGACGGTCTGCATGCTGTTGATCAAGGGCTTCGCTTACCGCCAGAAGTTGGTGAGCGACGGTGCCCGGCAGATCATCTCGATCCACATCGCGGGCGAGTTTCTGGACTTTCAGAATATTTTGCTCGGCGTCGCCGACCACAATGTCCAGTGTCTCACGCGTTGCATTGTCAGCGTCATTCACAAGTCGGCGCTGCTCGACCTGATCGCCGAGCGGCCGAATGTGCGCCGAGCCCTCTGGCTCGACAGCCTGATCGATTCCTCGATCTTCCGCGAATGGGTCGTCAACGTCGGCCGCCGCGACGCGCGCCAGCGGATCGCGCATTTGCTTTGCGAGCTGGCAGACCGCATCAAGTCGTCAGGAATTGCCGATGAGCAGCCCTATGACTTTCCGTTGACCCAGGAGCAAATTGCCGACTGCACCGGTTTGACCGCCGTCCACACCAACCGGACGCTCCAGGGGTTGCGCCGCGACGGCCTGATCAGCCTGTCGGCGAGCCGGCTGGCGATCCTCGACTGGGACCGGCTGACCGAGATCGGGGACTTCAACGAACGCTATCTGCACCATTCGGTGTAAGCCGGACGAGTGCCTCCGCATCCTTGGCTTGCTGATGGAACTCGGACGCCATCGTGGTGAGGATCAGCCTGATGCGCGCGTCGCACTGACTTTCGGCCAGATCACGACAATGCTCGGCTTGCCGCCGCAATTCCCGCGGGGAGAGGTCCACCGGAACCAGACAAACATATGTTAGTTTGGTTCCGTTCATTCGCCGGCCGGGAGTCGATTGTCCGGTCTAGTGATACTTGGGCCACCAATCGTACCTCAAGCTTGGTGGATTGCCTTCACGACCTGGTAGCTCTCGAGGCCCTCTTTTCCGCCCTCGCTGCCGAAGCCTGAATCCTTGACCCCGCCGAATGGCGCGTCGGCGAGCGAGATCGCAAAAGTGTTGATGCCGACCATGCCGCTTTCGACGAGATCGCCGATCAGGTTCGCCCGGCGGCCATTTTCGGTGAAGGCGAAGGCGGCGAGGCCATAGGGCAGGCGATTGGCCTCGCCGATGACCTCCTCGAACGTGTCGAAGGGGCGAGATACCGCGACCGGGCCGAACGGCTCGTCATTCATGATGTTCGCCTCATTGGGGACGTCGGCGAGCAAGGTCGGCTGGAAGAAAAAGCCGCTGTCGCCGCGCGTCCCCCCGGCGAGCACGCGCGCGCCCTTGGCCTTGGCGTCCTCGATCAAGCGTTCGATCGCTTCCGGGCGGCGCTGGTTGGCGAGCGGGCCCATCTTGATCCCGTCCTCGAGACCATTGCCGACCTTCACTTTTTGAGTGCGCTCGGCGAAGCCTTTCACGAACGCATCGTAGATGCCGCGCTGGACGTAGAAGCGTGTCGGCGAGACGCACACCTGGCCGGCGTTGCGGAATTTCTGCGGCACGACCATGTCGAGCGTCTTTTCGAGGTCGCAATCGTCGAAGATCAGCACCGGTGCGTGCCCGCCGAGCTCCATCGTCACCCGCGTCATGCTGTCGGCGCACAGGCGCATCAGATGCTTGCCGACATTGGTCGATCCGGTGAAGCTGACCTTGCGGATCACACGGCTGGCGATGAGGGTTTCGCTGATCAGCGCGGAATCGCCGTGGACGAGTTGGGCGACGCCATTCGGGATGCCGGCATCGGCAAGTGCCCGGAACATTTCGGTGCAACAGCCGGGAGTCTCGTGCGGTGGACGCGAGATTACCGTGCATCCCGTGGCGAGCGCGGCACTGACCTTCTTGGCGAGCAAATAGAGCGGGAAGTTCCACGGCGTGAACGTCGCGACCGGGCCGACCGGCTGGCGGATCACCCGGGAAAGTTGGCCCGCCGGGCGGACAAGCGTTCGGCCGTAGTCGCGCTTGGCGTCCTCGGCATACCAGTCGAACAGCTGCGCCGACGCCAGCACTTCGGCCTTGGCTTCCGCAAGGATCTTGCCCTGCTCCTGGGTCAGCGTCGCCGCGATCGTATCGACGCGGTCGCGCAGCAGTTGCGCCGCCTTGTGGAGGATCGCGCCGCGCTTCTCGACGTCCGTCGAGCGCCACTCCGGCCAGGCGCGCTCGGAAGCGGCGAGCGCCTCGTCGAGATCGGCCTTGGTCGCATACGGTACTTCGGCGATCGGCTTAGCGTCCACGGGGTTGACGACCGCATGGCAGTCGCGGCCTTCGCCGG
>JAXDPR010000123.1:0-2850 GCA_034668265.1 Sphingomonadales bacterium | reverse complement strand
TATCGTTGGCCCTCCAGCCGGCGGAAAGGCCGCGGATACGGCCAAGATCGTCCTGCGTCTTCGGCGGATGAAGCACGATCTCCGTCAGCGTGTCGTCCTTGATGATCCGGCCGCGCGGCAAGTTCTTCGATCGCGCTTCGGTCTCCCGCCAGGCAGCTACGGCTTTGAGCCGCCCGAGCACCACCGGGTTGCGGCTCGGCAGCTTGAGACGCTTCCACGCGTCCTGGGCGTCGAACGCGAAGCTCGACGGGTCGGCCAGGCGCTCCATTTCCTCGTCGAGCCAGGCGCCGCGGCCGGTTTTCTTGAGCTTCTCGACCATGCGCGGGAAGACGGTGGCGAGATGGGTGACGTCGGCGATCGCATAATCGATCTGGCGCTTGTCGAGGGGGCGGCGGCCCCAGTCGGTGAAGCGCGCGCCCTTGTCGAGGCTGTGCCCGAGAAGGCTCTCGATCAGGTTGGAATAGCCGATTTGCTCGCCATGGCCGAGCGCCATCGCGGCGATCTGCGTGTCGAACAGAGGGTGGGGGACCTTGCCGGTCAGGTTGTGGATGATCTCGAGGTCCTGGCCGCCGGCGTGAAACACCTTGAGCACCTCCTCGTCGTTCACGAACAGGTCGAGCAGGGGCTTGAGGTCGATGCCGTCCGCCGTGGGGTCGATCGCCGCCGCTTCGTCGGGGCTTGCGACCTGGATCAGGCACAGGTCAGGCCAATAGCTGTTCTCGCGCATGAACTCGGTGTCCACGGCGATGAAGGGCTGCTTGGCCAGGCGGTCGACCAGTGCCTTGAGGTCGTCCGACTTTGTAATCAGGGGGTGAATACGCATGAGTCTTGGCGCGGCTTTAGCGGCGACCTCGCGGGTTGACAAAAAGCTTTCCGCCCCTGAAGCGCGGCGCGCGTTTTTCTCCACAATTTTCTTCGAACGGACCCACTTTCCTGATGCACGCATATCGTACCCACAGCTGTGACGGTTTGCGCGTCGGCGACGTCGGTCAAACGGTCCGCCTGTCCGGCTGGGTGCATCGCAAGCGGGACCATGGGCATCTGCTGTTCGTCGACCTGCGCGACCATTACGGGATCACCCAGATCGTCACCGACACGGAATCGCCGGCGTTCAAGACGCTCGACCGCTTGCGCGTCGAATCGGTGGTGACGATCGACGGCGAGGTCGTCGCGCGCTCGGCGGAAACGGTGAACGCCAACCTGCCGACGGGCGAGATCGAAGTGCGTGCCGGCGCCGTGACCGTCCAATCGGCCGCGAGCGAGCTGCCGATGCCGGTGTTCGGCGAGCAGGACTATCCCGAGGAGATCCGGCTCAAATACCGCTACCTCGACCTTCGCCGCGACCAGCTCCACGCCAACATCATGCTGCGCTCGGCGGTGATCGCCTCGATCAGGCGGCGGATGGTCGATCAGGGCTTCACTGAATTCCAGACGCCGATCCTGACTGCCAGCTCGCCCGAGGGCGCGCGCGACTATCTGGTCCCGAGCCGCGTCCATCCCGGCAAGTTCTACGCGCTTCCTCAGGCGCCGCAGATGTTCAAGCAGCTGATCATGGTCGCCGGCTTCGACCGCTACTTCCAGATCGCGCCCTGCTTCCGCGACGAGGACGCGCGCGCCGACCGCAGTCCCGGCGAATTCTACCAGCTCGATTTCGAGATGAGCTTCGTCACCCAGGACGACGTCTTCGCCGCGATCGAGCCGGTGCTGTCGGGCGTATTCGAAGAATTCGCGAAGGGCCGCACGGTGACTCCGGCGGGCGAATTTCCGCGCATTCCATACAAGGAAGCGCTGCTGAAGTACGGCAGCGACAAGCCCGACCTTCGCAATCCGCTGCTGATCAGCGATGTCGGCGGTCATTTCAAAGGCTCGGGCTTTGGCCTCTTCGCCGGACTCGTGGAGAAGGGCGCGGTCGTGAGGGCCGTTCCGGCGCCGGGCACCGCAGAAAAGAGCCGCAAGTTCTTCGACGACATGAACGAATGGGCGCGAAGCGAGGGCTTCGCCGGCCTCGGCTACGCGACCCGTAAGGGCGGCGAGTGGGGCGGGCCAATTGCCAAGAACCACGGCGAGCAGGGGATGAACCGCCTCGCGGATGAAATGGGTCTCGGCCCCGACGACGGCATTTTCTTCGCCGCCGGCAAGGAAGCCGAAGCCGCCAGGCTCGCAGGGCTCGCACGGACCCGAGTCGCCGAGCAGCTCGACCTCATCGAGAAGGGCACGTTCCGCTTCTGCTGGATCGTCGATTTCCCGATGTTCGAATATAACGAGGAGCAGCAGAAGGTCGACTTCAGCCACAACCCCTTCTCAATGCCGCAGGGCGAGATGGAGGCGCTGGAGACCAAGGACCCGCTCGAGATCCTCGCCTGGCAGTACGACATCGTGTGCAATGGCGTGGAGCTGAGCAGCGGCGCGATCCGCAACCATCGCCCCGACATCATGTACAAGGCGTTCGAGATCGCCGGCTACTCGCGCGACGAGGTCGACACCAATTTCTCGGGCATGATCAACGCCTTCAAGTTCGGCGCTCCACCGCACGGCGGCTCGGCGCCGGGCATTGACCGCATCGTCATGCTGCTCGCCGACGAGCCCAACATCCGCGAAGTGATCCTCTTCCCGATGAACCAGAAGGCGGAGGATCTGATGATGAACGCTCCGGCGCCGGTCCTGCCCAAGCAGCTCAAGGAGCTGCACATCCGCGTCGTCGAGGACTGAGCACCGCCAGTTAGCGATTGTTCGCCGGGCTTGCCGTCGTTAACTTCCGTTTGTGGCGGAGTGGATAACCGAGTGCGGCGGCGTTTCCGGCGGCGGCGATGAGACCCTGGCTGCGCTTCGCCAGCATGTCGGCGAGCTGCA
>JAXDPR010000122.1:0-3373 GCA_034668265.1 Sphingomonadales bacterium | reverse complement strand
CACTATGTCTGCAGCGAGGTGCGCGAGGCGATCGACCGCGGCGCCGACTTCCACGGGGCCTGCTGGTATCCGATCACGGCCTACCCCGGCTGGGATAATTCGCGCCATGCCGAGGCCGGCCTGCTCTCGACGGTCACCTCGGACGGCGGGCGCCACGTCGATGAACGATTGCTGGCGGAATTTCAGCGGCAGCGGGAGCTGTTCGGACCGGCACGTCGCGCGGAGCAGCGGGCGGTGAAGGCTCGAGCCTAGGTAACCGGCGCCGGCCTCGGTTCATCCGAGGGCGTTCCGACGAATGGCCAGCCGTCCTTCCACTCGATCTTGTCGATCAGCAGGATCCTGCGGCTGTTGATTTCGTCCTCCTGCCGCTGGCGCGGACGGTCCACGTCAATCGCGTGATAGATGATCCAGGCATCGCCGGCCTTGTCGGTGACGATGCAATTGTGACCGGGCGCGAGCCAGCGCTCACTCTTGAACAGCATCAGGCTGTGGGGCACGCCCCTGGCCTGTTCGAGCGTCTCGAATGGCCCGGTGGGAGTCCGCGACCGCGCGACCATCACGCCATATTCGGCGTCCGGCCCGCAGCAATTGTCGCCCGAGTAGAAGAGGTAATAGAAATCGTCGTGGCGGGTCACCCAGGCCGCCTCGACGAGGCGCGGAAAGGCGCCCTTGACCGGGTTCGGCCAGACAAGGCCGGTCGGTTCGCTTGCCGGCGCGAACGACGTCCGGTCGGGCCCCAGCTCCTGAACCTTGATCGGCTGGAAGCCCGAGCCCCAATAGAGCAGCCACTTGCCACTCGCCGGGTCCACGAAGACCATCGGGTCGATAAATTCGAAGCCAACCCCGAGCAGCAGCGGGAGCCCCATGTCGACGAACGGGCCCGCCGGCGAATCCGAGGTGGCGACGGCGAGGCAATGGCCGCGCTCGGGCTCGTGGCAGGCGTCATGCGTCGCCGAATAATACATGAGGTAGCGCTCCCCGTCGTAGAGCACGAAGGGCGCCCAGAAGTCCTGGGTTTCGCGCGCCCAGTCGGGCTTGTCGGGAAGCGCATCGCCAATAGGCTCCCAATGGACCAGGTCCCTGGACCGGGCGACCTGGATATTGATCCACTTGCCGTCGCGGAGCGTCTGGGTCCCGTAGGCGCAATAATAGCCGTCGGGCGCCTGGATCACCGCCGGATCAGGGAAATCTTCGTCGAAGACGGGGTTGGTGTACGTCCCGAGCTTCAGCGCGACTGCCGCCCCGTCGGCGCTCATTCGGCGGCGACCGCGGTCTCCTGCGTTCCCCGGAGACGTTTCTGCTCATCGATGCGCCGGAAAGTCGCCAGTGCCTGCCCGACGATCTGGTCCATATTGTAATAGCGGTACGTGGCGAGCCGCCCGACGAAAGTCACACCCTCGGTCGCATCGGCGAGAGCCTCATAGCGCTTGAACAGAAGCTGATTTTCCTCGCGCGGGATCGGATAATAAGGGTCGCCCTCAGCCGACGGATATTCGTAGGTGATGGTCGTCCGCGGCGCCTGCTGCCCGGTCAGATGCTTATACTCGCTGATCCGCGTGTAGGGCACGTCGGGTGAGGGATAATTGACCGTCCCGACCGACTGGTACTGTTCCTGATCGATCGTCTTGTGATCGAATTTCAGGCTGCGGTAGGGCAGTTTGCCAAAGCGGAAATCGAAATATTCATCGATCGGGCCGGTGTAGACGATGTGACCGGCGTCGACCTCGTCGCGCACGTCACTGAAGTCGACGCCCGTCCGGATTTCGATCAGCGGATTGTCGAGCATTTTCTCGAACATCGCCGTGTAGCCGCCCGCCGGCATGGCCTGGAAGCTGTCGGTAAAATAGCGGTCGTCGGTGTTGGTCCGAGTCGGAATTCGCGAGGTGACCTGCTTGTCGAGCTCGCTCGGGTCGAGGTCCCATTGCTTGCGGGTGTAGCCGCGGAAGAACAACTCGTAGAGTTCGCGCCCGATTGCGTTCACCACGACGTCTTCCGACGTCCGAATATCCTCGACGGGCTCGGCGCGAGAAGCGAGGAAAGCCGCCGCATCCTCGTCGCTATCGAGCTTCGCGTCGAACAGCATGTTGAGCGTTGTGCGGTTGATGGGAATCGGCACGAGCTGGCCGCGCGCCTCGGCCAATACGCGGTGCTCGTAGGGCCGCCATTCGGTGAACTGCGACAGATAGTCGACGACCGCATCGCTGTTGGTGTGGAAAATGTGCGGGCCGTATTTGTGGTAGAGGATCCCGTCCGCGTTTTTCTCGTCAAACGCGTTGCCGCCGATGTGCGGCCGCCGGTCGATCAAGAGCACGCTTGCACCGTGCTCGTTGGCCAGCCGCTCGGCGAGGATGGAGCCGGCAAAGCCGGCTCCGACGATCAAATAATCGTAGCGCTTCCCGGCGATCAGCGGCGCGTTCATTCCGCCGCCACCAGCAATGCTCGGTTGTCGGCGCCGGTGCGCGTGCCGAGCAGGTCGGCGACGAGGCCGGCCATGCGCGCCTGTGTGGTGTCCCAGCTGGCCGCGGACAGCAGCAAATCGGCCTCGGCCAGCCAGCCGCTTTCGGGATGCCGGGACAGTTCGAGCGCTGCCTCGCAGGCGGCGACGAATTCTTGCGGCGTCGATGCGATCTTGACGCCCTCGAGCTGACCGTAGTGGCGCACCACGTCCTTGATCGGTGTCGACACGACCGGCTTGCCGCCCGCCAGATATTCGGGGGTCTTGGTCGGCGAGATGAACTGGGTCGACTCATTCATCGCGAATGGCATCAAGGCGACGTCCCAGCCCGACAGATAGGCGGGCAGCTCGGCGTAGGTCTTGCCGCCCAGATAGTGGATGTTGTGTCGCTTCGGCAGGTCTTCCTGCGCGATCTTCACCACCGGGCCGACCATCACGAACGACCAGTTCGGCCGCATCTCGGCAACCTTGGCCAGCAACTCGGTGTCGAACCGTTCGTCGATGACGCCGTAAAAGCCGAGCCGCGGCTTGGGCAGCTCCTCCTGGTCGGCGGGCTCGAACTGCCGCGCGCGCGCCTTGGCGAAATGCGCCCGGTCGACCGACGAGGGGAAACAATGGACGCTGTCGTGGCGGTCCTTCTTCGCTTCGTAGAGGCTGGAGCCGCCGGTGAAGACGTTGTCGGCGCGATCGTTCAGCTCCTGCTCCCGGTCGAGCAGGTGTGTCGGCGCGAAGTTGAATTTGCTGAGCTCGTCCATCGCATCATAGACGATGACATCCGGATCGAGGTCGCGCGAGAAGGACTGCATCATCGGCGTGTAATACCAGGCGATGAGTGGCCCACGGACAGGCGCGAGATGGGCTTCCAGCAGCCGCTGCAGCGCCGCTTCGCGAGCGTCTTCCGGCATGCCCTGCGGCACA
>JAXDPR010000121.1:0-4491 GCA_034668265.1 Sphingomonadales bacterium | reverse complement strand
CGATCCCGACAATTATGCGAAATATGTCGACGACGATTTCGCTCGGCTGAAGCTACATGCGCTGCAGCACCGCATTCCGGGTCTCTCCTACTCAGCAGCCGTGCACGGATATAGCGGCCTCTACACGATCAACCGCAGGGACATGCATCCTGTCGTGGGGCGGACTCCCGTTGAGGGGTTCTATGTCGCCAACGGTTGCAGCGGGCACGGTTTCAAGCTCGCGCCCGCTATCGGCTCGCTCCTCGCGCAAGCGATCACGGGCGAGAGCGACGACTTCGACACATCGGTCAGCCCTGGCTTCCTGGCTTTCGACCGACTCCCGATAGCTTTGGCATCGAAGACGGTTCTGGCCTAGGTCGGGAAACGCTCAAACAAGAGTAGTCCCATGACCGAATCTACGGCCGCAAATGCCCTGATCGAAAGCAGCCTGGTGTGGGACAATCATGGCTGCATGCCGGTTCGGCCCCATGACGAAAGCTTTCTCCCCCAGCTCGAGCGGTACAGGGCCGCGGGCGTGAACACGGTCGCCCTCAACGTCGGATACGGTGAGCAGGGCATCGAGGACCATGTCCGGATGATCGCCCATTTCCGGCGCTGGCTGATGGAGCGCGAGGACGATTACGTCCTCGTGGGCACGACCGACGACATCGAGCGGGCGCGGCGCCAGGGGAAGCTCGCGGTCATGTTCGACATCGAGGGCATGAACGCGGTGTCGGACCAGGTCAGCCTCGTCCAACTTTACTACGACCTCGGCGTCCGCTGGATGCTCGTCGCCTACAATCGGGCAAATCGCGCCGGGAGCGGCTGTCAGGAAGCGGATGCCGCAGGCCTGACGGCCTACGGTCGCCGGCTTCTCGACGAAATGGAGCGGGTGGGAATGGTGGCGTGCTGCTCGCACACTGGCCATCGGACGACGATGGACGTTATGGCCTACAGCAAGCGTCCCGTGATCTTTTCCCATTCCAACGCTCGAAGCGTCCACGATCACCCGCGCAACGTGCGCGACGAAGCTTTGAGAGCCTGCGCGGCCACCGGCGGTGTCGTCGGGATCAACGGGATCGGGCTTTTCCTCGCTTCCGAAGGCGATCTGGTGGAGGCCTTTGTCCGTCACATCGATTACGTCGTGCAGTTGATTGGACCCGACCACGTCGGTCTCGGCCTGGATTATGTGTTCGACCAGAAGGAGCTCGACGATGCAGTGAGCGATCCGACGGCTTTCCCCCCGGAATTGGGCTACGCCGCCGGCATCCAGATGGTTCCCCCTGAATCGATTGCGCAGATTGTCGAACGCTTGCTGACGCTCGGCTATTCGAACGAGAACATCCGCGCCATCCTCGGGGCCAATTTGTTGCGCGTCGCGAAGCAGGTGTGGCGGGGGAGTTAGTGTTATTGCATCTTCGCAATCAGTGGGTCGAAAGCTGCCCTGACGCTTAGTGGCTCATCGCCGTCATGCCGGTCGGGAAGACCGGCCAGCGATGTTCGGCCATGGCGCGCAGGGTTGTGCGGTCTTCATCGTTGAGGCCCTGATAGACCCACATGTTCCGAAGCACCGCGGGGACGTAATAGCGCGTTTCCCAATAGGGAATGGACTCCATCCACAGCAGCGGATCGCCCTTGTCGTTGATTGCCGCCCATCGCGCGACCGGCAGCGGCCCTGCGTTGTAGGAGGCAATCACGCGGGGCAGCTGGCCGGCAGTGCCGGGGTCGCGGCGCATCATCTCGATGAAGCTCTGGCCATATTCCAGATTGTATCTCGGATCGGTCAGCGCAGCGGGCGTGTAGGGGACGCCGCGGTTGCGCGAGACCATCTGCGCGGTGATCGGCAGGACCTGCATCAGCCCGACAGCGCCCGCGTGACTGACCGCGGTCCGGCGAAAGGCCGATTCCTGGACGATATGGCCATAGGCAAGCGCCGGGTCGACGCGCCAGCCGTTGACCGGCCGCCACGAAGGGTTGGGATAGCGGTCCGCCGCGTCCGACCTTGCGCCCCACTGGCCATTGTCGGCGAGCCACAGCTGCGCCGCGGGCAGGTCGAGCCGCTTGGCGAGCTGGATCAGCGCATGATGCTCCGATGGCGCGCCGATCCTGGCCTGGTGCCGAAGCATTTCCTCGGCGAGTGCGGGCTCGCCGATCCGCGACAGTTCGACCGCGCGCTGGACGTTGGGGAGGCCATCGATCGGCGGATCATTGCCGATGAACGGATCGCCCGTGAGCCGCGTCGTCATTCCGAGCGTCTCGCGCGCGACGAGCCCGTAGAAGCTCTCGTTTGCTTCAGCGGTCGTTGCCGCGATTTTGAGCAACCGCTCGACCGAAGCCGGGCGACCCGCCGCCTGCTCGGCGCGGGCGGCCCAATAATAGCCGCCGGCGCGAAGCTCGCGCTGCTGGGCCAGTTGGGCGACCTGTTGAAAGGCGGTCGAGGCGGCGTTCCAGTCGGACAGGCGCCACGACGCCAGCGCTGAAATCCAGGCTGCCTGGCTGGCCCAATCGCCGGTCGCGCCGACGCGCAAGGTGTCGACGACCCTGCGGGCATCGACGTCCTGGCCGAGGCAGTAATAGATGAAGCCGACGCGGGCCGCGGCCTCCGCGCGCGCTTCGACCGAGAGTTGTGGAGCGTAGGTCAACAGTTGCGCTTCCGCGCCCGCGGCATCGTTGGCCTTCACCAACGGATCGAGCAGGGCCCGCAGCTGGTCGGCGTAGGGCTCGCCCTGCACCGGCTTCGCCTTGTAGCGATAGGGCGCCGATCCGATGCTGGTGACCGGCTTCTCACCGATAATCGCCGGGGGGGTCAGCGCGCCGCGCCTGATTGCCATGGCGGCCAGTTGCTCGGCCTGCGGAAGCTCCGGGGCCTCGGCGATCACCGCCTGAAGCGAACCCAGGTCGATGACTGGTGAGCCGTGCGCCGTATAGAGCTCTGCTTTGGCCACCGGCGTGAGGACGCCGTGCGGCAAAGCGGCGATGCCGGCCTGGGCCGACGCCCAATTGCCTGAATCGATCGCGTCGAACACGCCGCGCCAGTCCTGGGGCACGACAACTGTTGGACCCACGGGCTGGCCATCGGCTATCGGGACTTGGGTAATGATGGCAGAGGATTTGCTGGCCGGCTTCGGGGTTTGCTGTGCCGGCGTGGTTGCCGGGAAGGGCATGAGCGGGTCCGGAACGGACTGGGCGAGCAGGGGCGCGGCCCAGGTCAACGCTCCAAACGCCAGCAGTCCGGACTTCACGCTTCGTCCTCCATCAAAAGCAACAAGTCCTTCCATACCAAGGACTTGTTTGAGGGTTGATTAATCAAGGCACGGGGATGGAAGGTTGCGACCGTCCTTATCCCCTCGATTTTGTGAACATGACCGCGCGCCTGCGGCAGCGGCTTGCCGAGCAGGGCTTGGGCCGGGCCGTCGCCGAGGAGCAGGAGCCGCTTGGGCCGTGCGAGCCTGATGTGCTTGCGGGCGATCTCGGCGCAGGCCTCGCGGTCGGCGGCCGACATCCTGGTCCCCGGAAGGTGAAGGCAGGACAGCGAGGCGCTGTAGGCCTGATCGACCGGGATCCGGATCGCGGCAAGCATGCGCTTGGCGAGCTCCCAAGCTTCGCCGCCGACCGGCTGGCCCGACATGAAGTCCTCGGACGTAGGCGCGTCGCTAAGCAGCATGATGGCCGCGTCCTCGGGGCCGTGGGGCAGGATTCGCTTCGCCGTCGCCGACGCGAGGGGCAGCTGCATGCTGCTCGACAGCCATTCCTGGAGCTGGGCGAGCGTTTCGTGGGCCGGCTGGACAAGGTTTGGCGGCAATGCCTCAGCGACTTTGGGGGAGGTCTTGGGGGGCGGCGGCTTGAGCCAGTCGCGCGGCTCGTCCTGGACAAGAGTGTCGACGCCGGCGTCGAGCCACCAGGCCAATGCGCTGCGCGCTTCGGCAATGCCGATTTGGTCCGCTTCCCCGCCCACGTCTTCTCCCTCGTGGCACACTCTCTCGGCATTGACGGCGCGGTCAAGGAATTGGCAGGGCGTTCGAGTCGAATTGTGTTCCGGCCGCGACAGGACGAAGGGATTGGGATGAGCCAGCGCGAATCCATGGCCTATGACGTGGTGATCGTCGGCGCCGGCCCGGCCGGGCTGTCGGCCGCGATCCGTCTCAAGCAGCTGGCGGCAAAGGCCGGGCGCGAGCTCAGCGTCTGCGTTCTCGAAAAAGGCAGCGAGGTCGGCGCGCACATCCTCTCCGGCGCGGTGATCGACCCGATCGCGCTCGACGAGCTGATCCCCGACTGGAAGGAAAAGGGTGCTCCGCTCAATATCCCGGTCACCGAGAACCATCACTGGGTTCTGACCGGCAAGGGCAAGTTCGCGATCCCCGAGCTGCTGATGCCGCCGTTCATGCGCAATCGCGGGACATACACTTTAAGCCTCGGCAACCTGTGCCGCTGGCTTGCCGGCCAGGCTGAGGAGCTCGGAGTTGAGATTTTCCCCGGTTTCCCGGCCGCGGAGATCCTGTTCAACGAGGACGG
>JAXDPR010000120.1:0-4896 GCA_034668265.1 Sphingomonadales bacterium | reverse complement strand
GCTCGAACAAGCGGAACTCCTGCTTAATCGGCTGAAGCGCGACGGTCATCGCGCTGCAAACCTCGCTGAGTTGACGATGAGAATTGAGGCGGCGAAGCACGAAGTCGCGTTGCTGCGAATAAGCCGTCAATCGCGAGCGCAAACCGATCCAAAATGGACGAAACTGCCTCCGTGGGAAGATGGCGGGCGTTCCAGCGTCTAGAGCCCTTCAGGCAATTCGCCGCCGCCTCCGAATGGTTCGAGATATTGGCCGAGCGGCGGCGGCTTCCACCCCGACGTGGCGACAAAGGCTCGGTTGAGAAAGGCGCGCTTGCCATAGGCGAGCGGCGCTCCGTCTGGGCCGTCGACCAACCCCCCCGCTGCGAGCAGGATGGCATGGCCTGCCGCCGTATCCCACTCGCTCGTCGGCGAGGCGCGAGGATATATGTCGGCTTTTCCTTCGGCCAGGATGCAGAACTTGAGCGACGAGCCGACCGCGACATAGTCGCACATTCCGACCGCTTCCTGCAGATAATCGATCGTGGCCTGATTGAGGTGCGACTTGGAAGCGACCGCGATCATTCGCTCCCCACGGTCACGGGTCTTGATCGGGCCGCGCCCTCGGCCCTCGTCGACCCAGGCGCCCGACCCAAAGCAGCCGCCATGCAGCCGGCCGGTTGCCGGGGCAAACACAACGCCAAGCGTCGGCATGCCTTGCTCGACGAGGCCGATGTTGACGGTATAATCATCGCCGCCCCTCACGAACTCCTTGGTGCCGTCGAGCGGGTCGACCAGGAAATAGGTATCGCCGTGCTCCGGGATTCGGCCTTCGGCGACTTCTTCCTCCGCTATGACGGGTACGCCGGGCGCCGATCTCGCCAGCGCCGCGAGAATGATTAGCTCTGCCGCGCGGTCAGCTTCGGTAACGGGGGATGAATCGCGCTTGGATTCAGTCTCGAATCCACAGCGCACAATCTCCAATATCGCTTGCCCGGCTTCACGCGCCGCCTCCGCAAGATCGTCGAGGAGGCTGGCGTAGTCGCTCATCAGCGCGGTGCCATGCGGATACCCCCGTCGAGACGGATCGCGGCCGCATTCAAGTAGGGGTTCTCGATGAGGAAGCAGGCCAATCGCGCATATTCCTCGGCCTGTCCAAGCCTCTTGGGAAACGGCACCTGAGCGCCGAGCGCATCCTGGACGTTGGTCGGCATCATCGCCACCATCGGCGTCTTGAATACGCCCGGCAGGATGGTGTTGACCCTCACTCCGTCGTTCATGAGGTCGCGAGCGATCGGCAAGGCCATAGCGAGCACGCCGCCCTTTGACGCCGAATAGGCCGCCTGTCCGATCTGCCCGTCCTCAGCAGCGACCGAGGCCGTGTTGATGATGACTCCGCGTTCTCCGTCACTGCCGGTCGGGTCGAGATCGACCATGCCAAATGCGGCATTGGTCAGGCAGCGAAAGCTTCCGATGAGGTTGATTTCGATCGCGAGCTGGAACTGCTGCATCGGGTACAGTTTGGCCGCTTTGGTCTCCTTGTCGCGCGCGACCGTCTTGGCCGCATTGGCGACCCCGGCGCAATTCACCAGGATTCGCTCCTGGCCGTGCGCCGCCCGGGCCTTTTCGAAGGCCGCCTTCACCTTCTCATCCGAGGTGACGTCGACTTCGCAGAACACCCCGCCGATTTCGCTGGCGACCTGCTCGCCTCGGGCTGCGTCACGGTCGAACACGGCAACCTTCGCTCCGCGACGCGCAAGCTCGCGCGCCGTCGCCTCGCCAAGCCCTGACGCCGCGCCGGTCACGACGGCTGCCACTCCCTTGATGTCCATTCTCTCTCCAGCTTCTCGGATTTTCGCTGGATGGACGCCTATGCGCCCAACGCGCCCTAACACAAGACCGGCGTTCATCAGCCTGAACCGTTGCGCGATGGAGAGGCCATCGCAGTTTCGGCGGTTCACCCGAAATCCACCTTGGATGCCTTATGTGCTCGCCTTAGATTGGCGATCATGACCTTGATGGGGGATTTGAAGTGAGATTGACGGCGCGCAATCTGAGCGTCTTGGGAGCGGCTTGCTTTGCCCTGTGCGTCAGCGGCGCGGCGCAGGCGCAGACGCCTCCGCCTGCCTCGGCAGCGGCGACCGTGCCGTCGAATTCGGACGAGGTCGCGGCGGTCTACGCATCCTACAGGCCGCAGCCGATCTGGACCCGGGGCGGAGTCAATGAGGCCGCAGTGGCGCAGCTCATCGCGATCCTTCAGCGCGCCCCGTTCGATGGTTTCGCCGATGGCCCACAGCTCGCTGCGCAGGCCCAGGTCGCGGTCGCGCAGGCGCGGAGCGGCGATCCGGCAGCGACAGCCTTGGCGGAGCACGCGCTATCCTCGGCCTGGGTCCGCTATGTCCAGGCACTTAAACGCCCGACGCCCGGGATGATCTACGCCTATCCGGTGCTCAAGCCCCAAGGCACTGACGCCGGCACCATCCTGCTTACAGCGGCGGCCGCGCCCTCGCTTGCCGCCTATCTTGCAAACACCGCGAGCGTGAACCCGATCTATTTGCAGTTGCGCGACACGGCCTATGCGGAGGCGCAGGCGAGCGGCAATATGACGCCCGACCCGCGACTGCTTGCGAATCTCGATCGCGTGCGGTCGATCCAGGCGACGGGCCGCTATCTCGTCGTCGATGCAGGTTCGTCGATGCTGACGCTCTACGAAAATGGGCAGCCGCAGGACTCGATGAAGGTCATAACGGGCACTAGCGAGCTGCCGACGCCAATGATCGCCAGTGTGATGTACTACATCACCTACAATCCTTATTGGCACGCGCCCGACCACCTCGTTCGGCGCACGATTGCGCCCAACGTGCTGAAGCTCGGCCTCAGCTATTTCAAGTCACACAAGTACGCCGTCATTGACGAGTGGAGCGAGGATCCGACCGTCATCGATCCCACGACGATCGACTGGAAGGGCGCGGCGACCGGAACGGTCCACCTTAAGATCCGGCAAGGGCCGGGACCGCTGAATTCAATGGGGATTCTCAAATTTCCCTTCCCCAACCCGGAAGACATCTATCTCCACGATACGCCTGACCATGCGAAGTTCGCGCTCGCCAAACGCAATCTCAGCAACGGCTGTGTACGCGTGGAGGATGCGAAACGCCTTGGGCGCTGGCTCCTCGGGTCGGAACCCGTCGCTCCTGGCACGGATCCGGAGACACGGGTCCAGCTTGCCAAGGGAACGCCGATCTACCTGACCTACATCACTGCGCAGGTGAAGGATGGAAAGATCGCCTATCTGGATGATGTGTACGGCTGGGACAGGCTTGGTAACCAGCAGTTTGGCTACACGTCGGCCTCTGCGAGCCAGTAAGCCGGATCAGCTGTCGATAAGGCCGTGTTGCCGAAGCGCAGCAAGGATTTGATTTATCGCAGCTCGGCACTCGGAATCGTGCCCGCTCCTAATCTTGAGCCGCCAAGCATTGGCGGCCGATTGCGCAGCAACTCGGCTGCCAATGTCGTTGAGTTGGCGAAAGCGGACGGCCTGCGCGCGTCAGCGCGACGCGACCGACGTCACGGGATTGACTCCGTGACGACTTCAGCACCCTTCTAGAATATCCTCAAACCGCGCTCATACTCCCATGATATGGCGCGCCGTCGCATGCCACCACGGCGTATCCCACGCTGCGTTCACGAAGATCGCAGCCGGAATGGTCACCGCAAACCAGATCCAATAGGCTCGGTGCAGGGTATGATTTCGGATCACATCCCAAGCCATCATCGGCGACACCGCGAGGATCGTGTACAGATCAACCGAAATCGGGCTTGCCGGCATCATCGTCGGCAGCCACGGGATGCGGTCGATCCCGGCCGGGAGCGCCATCACCGTCGCCAGGATCATCATTCTCTTGTGCAGCCCGGAATCCCCGCTTCGAGCCCTCAGGCCGATCGCCAGGAACAACGGGAACAGGATCCCGATCCGCAACTGCAACAGCAGGATGTTCTCCTTGATCGAGAGCACGTCCTGAAGCTTCGCGCGCGCATTCGGCGGAGCCGATAGCAGCGCGTTCCAGGTCTCGTAATACATCGTCGGAGCAAGCACCAAGCCAACGGCCACGAGCGCGACTGCAAGCGCTATCCCGAAAATTCCAACGCGCATGTGCAGCTCGCGGCGGCCCGTTGCCATCAGCACGGTCTGCGTGAGCAACATCAGCAGGAACGACCCCATCAGCACGGCGTGCATGTGCAGCACGTTCGGGAACGGCGGCCGCTGTCCGGCCTGCACCATGCCCACCTTCATGATCGAGTCCGGAATGAATCCCGCCAACGTGATCGCGATGAACCACGCCGCCATGAACACGAAAATCCACCGGTCGAGCGCATGCGCACGCGGCGTTCCGGACAAGGCGTCCGGGCGCTGATCAACCTGAAAGAATCTTCCCGCAATAGTCGCCATGACGAACCCCCTCGTTCTCGACCGAGGGCGGACGCTATCATTAACTTCGGTGCAAAAGAATTGTCTTTGTCCGCGCGCCAACCTTTCTTCTTACAACCTCCGCACCCGCGGCAAACCTGACCGCGTCTCGCTCAGCACCGTCATCGCCCAAACCATCGCATCCGCCCGGTCTGGCGACCGCCCCGGCCCCTCGAAACCGCCGCCGGCGATCATCCCGCCGAGCTCGGCCTCCAGCTCGGGAAACTCACCCGCGAACAACGCCTTGCCCGTCTCGAACTTGAGCGCGATCGGCTCGGCCCGCGCGCTCTTGCCGCGGGTCGCATGCACCAGCCGCACGAACAGGCCGAGGTCGGCCGCCTGGAGCACGCTCTGCACCATCAAGCCGCCATTGTTCGCCTCGGCCACCACCTGGGCCGTATTCCATCGCGCTGCGGCGGCCGCGACGCGGCTCGCCCAGCCTTCCGGCGACA
>JAXDPR010000119.1:0-2782 GCA_034668265.1 Sphingomonadales bacterium | reverse complement strand
CGCGTTCCTGCACCGGCCGCTATCGAGGCCCTTGGCATTGACGTCGCGATCGACGAATTCGATGACGGCGATCGGTGCCGCGTCCGAAATGCGGATGCCGGCCTTGACTACGCGGACGTAGCCGCCGTTGCGGCTGGCGTAGCGGGGCGCGATCACGTCGAACAGCTTGGCCAACTGGGCTTCGTCCATCAGCCGCGACTGGGCGAGGCGGCGGTTGGAAAGGCCGCCGTGCTTGGCGAGCGTCACCAGCTTCTCGACATAGGGGCGAAGCTCCTTCGCCTTGGCGGTGGTGGTGGTGATCTGCTCATGCTTGATGAGCGCGGCAGCCATGTTGCGGAACAGGGCCGCCCGGTGGCTGGAGGTGCGCTGAAGCTTACGGCCGCCAACACGATGGCGCATGGTTCATTCCCTTCGTTCGTCGGGGTCCCGTATGAGGTAGACCCGGCCACGCAGCACTTCGGGCGGCCGCGCTTTGCCCAGTTTTCGGTGAGCGGCGCGCTCAAGCGGAAAAGCCGCCCGGCGTCAAGCTTTTGCGCGTTTTCCCACTGTGCTGCGCGCCAGCCGCACTACCAGGAGCGACAGGTGGCGGTGTGTGGAACTGTGATAGGCGGAGCTGGCGTCGAGTTCCATGCACAGCCGGCGGTGAGCCTCGCCGAGGTTGTGGTAGGGCACGCCGGGCAGCAGGTGGTGGAGCGCGTGGTAACGAAGGCCCACCGGCGCCCACAGGGCCGGCAGCGTCGCCGGCGGCGGGACATTGACGCTGTCTAGGAACTGGGCGGTAACGCTCATCGGCTCGCCCCCATTCTCCCACAGATGCGCAACAAGGGTGCGGACCTGGTTCAGGAACATGACTCCCGCCGAGACGGCGAGAAGGATCAGGAAGTCGCGCAGCGGAATGATGCCCGTAGCGACCATCGCCACCAGCGCGATCGCCCAGACGCTGCACGCCGCTTCCTGCCACGCCCAGTCGCGGGCGAATTCGCCCTGCGGCTTGGGGCGGACGAACTTCGGATTGATCTGCAGGCCCGAATAGCGGCCGACGACGACGTTCCTCAGGCGCGGTGAGAGCAATGACAGCGGGGCCAGGATGCCGAACCGGATCAGCATGCCGACCGGCGCCAGCGCAGCGACGACCAGGAACAGCGGCAGGGTCCAGGGATGCATCAGCGCGAGCGGCAGATATTCGGGATCCTCGACCGTCCCGTAATAGCGCTTGGCGTGGTGCTGGTTGTGCACGCCCTCATACATGAAGCTCGGCACCAGCAGCGGCACGCCGACGACCAGGTTCCAGGTGAAGCGAAAGCCCCTCACCGCGCCCTTCTTGATGTGCGTGAGCTCATGGATGAACGAGCCGGCGCGGTAGAGTGCGAGCACCGCGACCAGGCCGCAGCCGACGGCGAGCCACGTCGGGCGCACCAGCATCGCGGCGAACAGCGCGGCATAGCCGAGCAGCGCCGATCCGAGCATGTCGGCCCAAAAAATGGCGTCATTGGGCGCGTTGAGGTCGCGGGTCAGGTTCGCCGCAGCCTTGAGCATCGCCGTGTCGTCCTTGGCGCGCGTCGCCACCGGCTGAAGCTCAGCCGCGGCGGTGCGCTTGCGCTCGAATGTCGCTGCCTGGGTCATAGATCGCCGGTGAAACCCTCGTCTCGCATCAGATAGTGGCCGGATCGTGGCCCCGCAATGAATGAGGGACTATCCGTAACTGGCGCTTGGCGACGCTTGGCGCTAGCCGTTCGGCATGAGCACAGCCCAAGTCACCGTCCGTCCGGTCTCCACCAAGAAGGACCGGAAGGCCTTCGTCGACTTCGCGTGGGAGGTCTACAAGGACGACCCGGCCTGGGTCCCGCCGCTCAAGGACGAGGTGCATGGCCTGATCACGCCGGGCAAGAACCCATGGTTCGAGCACGCCCGCGCCCAGCTGTGGCTCGCCGAACGCGCCGGCAAGGTCGTGGGCAGGATCAGCGCCCAGGTCGATGATCTCGTCCAGCAGCATATGGGCCAAGGCACCGGCCAATGGGGGATGTTCGAGGTCCTCGACGGCGAGGCTGCCGCAGCGCTGATCGCAACCGCCGAGCAGTGGCTTCGCACCGAGGGCATGACCAGCGCGCTGGGCCCGATCAGCCTGTCGATCTGGGACGAACCCGGCCTAGAGATCGAAGGGTTCGCCCAGCCGCCGACGGTGATGATGGGCCACCACCGTCCCGAGTACCAAGGCTGGATCGAGGCGGCCGGTTACGGGAAGGCCAAGGACCTCGTCACCTACGAGCTGGACATCACCCATTGGGAAGATCCCAAGATCGACCGGCTGATCGCGATGGGCGAGCGCAATCCTCACATTCGCATCCGGATGGTCGACAAATCGAAGTTCGACGAGGAGGCGCGGATCATCCTCAATCTCCTCAACGATGCCTGGTCGAACAATTGGGGCTATGTCCCGCTGACCGAGGCGGAGATCAAATACGCCGGCAAGAAGCTGAAGCCGATCATCTTCAACGAGCTGGTGCGCATCGCCGAGGTGGATGGCGAGCCGGTCGCGTTCATGCTGACGATCCCGGATATCAACGAGCTGACAAAGGACCTCAACGGCGAGCTGTTCCCGTTCAATTTCATCAAGCTGCTATGGCGCTTGCGCAAGCCGCGGACGCGTCGGCTGCGCGTGCCTCTAATGGGCGTGGCAAAGAAGCTCCACCACAGCCGGCTCGCAAGCCAGCTCGCCTTCATGATGATCGAATATACGCGGCGCGATGCGACCCGGAAGTACGGTGCCACGCACGGCGAGTTC
>JAXDPR010000118.1:0-3014 GCA_034668265.1 Sphingomonadales bacterium | reverse complement strand
TGGTACATGCAGAGCGCCGCGTCGTAATTGGCGCGCGCTCGGGCATGGAACATCGTGTCGGCGGGGTGCGGGCCGGTCACCCGCCAGCCCTCGGCGGCAAGTGCGACAATGGCGGGCTCGATGATGTCGATCTCCTCGCGCCCGAGCTGGCCGCCCTCGCCGGAGTGGGGGTTGAGGCCGGAGACCGCCAACCGCGGCTCGGCTATCCCGAAATCGCGCTGCAGTCCGCGAAGCGCAGCCCGGCCCCGCGCCTCGATCAGCGAGCTGCTGAGGCGCGACGATACCTCGCTCAGGGGCAAGTGAGTTGTGACCGGAACGGTGCGCAGCGTCGGGCCGGCGAGCATCATTACGACGTTGGACGGCGCGACTCCGCAGCGCTCGGCGACGAATTCGGTCTGCCCCGGGTGCTGGAAACCGATGGCGTAAAGCTGTTCCTTTGCGACTGGGCCGGTCACCACTCCCGATGCCGAGCCGGAGCGAGCGAGGCCGACTGCGAGTTCGAGCGAATCCAGCGACGCATGGGCGCCCACGACACTGGGGTGGCCGGGAAGGTCGGCGTGGGGCGTGTTGAGCTGGATTACCGGAAGCCCATAGTCGAAGGCGGCGTCGGCCTGGCGCGGGTCCTCGACCAGCTCGATCGGACCGTCCCAGACCGCCGCGATCGAGCGCGGGTCGCCGATCGCAACGAATGGCGGAAGCGCGAACGCCGACCGATTATCCCAGCATTTGGCGATGACCTCGGGACCGATGCCCGCGGGGTCGCCGAGGGAAACGGCCAGCGGCGGGAGCGGCGCGCGTGCCATCAGCCGCCGCTCCTCGCGGATATCGCCGCTTAGCGGAATTCGATCACCGCATCGCGGCGCAAGTCGCGCAGGTAGCGCTGCGCCCGCGAATTGACGCGCTCTTCATTGAGCTGGTTGTAGATGTCGCTGTAGCTCGGCGTGCTGGAGCTTGGCTCGTCGCGCCCGCAGATGACCAGGACGCGGATTCCGTCCTCGAGCGTGCCGTAAGGCGGCGTCGCCTGGCCGACCTGCATCGGCAGCATCAGCTGCTGGAGCGCCATCGGCAGGTCGCGCAGCTTTACCTGGTCGCTGCTGACGATTTCGGCGTGGAAGTCGGCCGCAAGCTTGTCGGCACCGCCGCAGCCGGCGACACTCTTCGCCGCGTCGGCGAAACGCCCGACGATCGGCTCGGCGACTTCGCGCTTGGTGCCCTTCGGGAATAGGACCGATACCTGCTTGAGGCTCAAAACGGCGTCGCGCGGATCGGCGGTCAGGATTTTGCGCGTGTCCTGGACGGCGATAATCGAGAAGCCGCCGGGGACCGGGATCGGATTGCTGATCGCGCCCGCCGGCATCTGCCGCAGTGCATCGGCGAGCGCCCCGGGAAGCTGCTCGGGCCGGACCCAGCCAAGGTCGCCGCCAACGGCCGCGGTCGAGGCTTCCGAATATTGCCGAGCATAACCGGCGAAGGAGCCGCCCTGGCGAAGCTGGGCAAGAATCTTGTTCGCATTGTCGAGCGTTTGCGTCTCGGTCGCGGGGGATGCCGACAGGAAGATTTCTCCAACACGATATTCCTGCGTTCCCTTTGACGCGGTCAACTTGTCGATCACCGCCTTGACCTCGTCGTCGCCGACGCTGACGTCGATCTTGGCGCTCTGCAGCCGCTGCCAGGCGATCTCGCCCTGGATCTGGCGGCGCAGCGTGCTGACGTTCGACCCGTGCGCGTCGAGATAGGCCGCGAGCTGCTCGGGAGTCTGTTTCACGTTGCCGGCGACGCGTTGCAGCGTGCGCTCGATTTCCGAAGGCTTGATATCGATCTTCTCCGCCTTCGCCGCCTGGATCTCCAGCGTTTCGTCGATCAGATTGCGAAGCACCTGATCGTGCAGACGCTGGGTTTCCTCGGGCGAAATCTGCGTGCCGTTTGAGATGACCAGGAGCTGGAGGCGCTGATCGATATCGGTCGGCGTGATCACTTCGCCGTTGATGATTGCCGTCGCCTTCACGACCGAGGGCATGGCACTGCCGAACACCTGGGCGTTTTCCGGCAGCTTGAGCGACTGGGCGGTGTTGACCGGGGGCTGCTGGGGCCGCGCTTTGTCCTGCCCCGAATCCTGCGCGATCGCGCCGCTGGCAGCAGCCAGCGCCGCCGCCCCGATGGCTACCCACAGACGCGACTATGTCACTCCGAAACCTGTTGCCACGTTCAGATTTTCCTTATTTCCCAGTGTCTGCCAATGCTGCTGGCCCGCTGAACGCATGCTAAGCGACTCACACCCTTCAAAGCCAAGTGAATGGCGAAGGTGCTGCCTTTGCGGAAGGTGCCGATCTGGTCATAGTCGCGACGCCAGGTGACGCCAAGCTGCAAGCATTCATCTTCATACTCAATGCCGAGGCGGTTGCGCACCGGCTGCCACCCGTCAGCGACCGAAAGCGGGTCCTCGGTCTTGTCCGTAAGATCGATAACGCTTGCCCCGAAGATCGACCAGTAGCGCCGGAACAATATCCGCGCCGCGACGCGCAGCTCCTCCTTGTCACGCAGATCCTCGATTGCCGGGTCGATGTTGCGATTGAGCCTGAGATAGCCAAGCTGCACATAGGTCTGGGTGGTTCCGAGGGTCAGGTCGATCTCATTGCGGCGGACCGCGAAATTGTTCTTGTCGATGCGGTAGCGGTGGGTGACGTCGATGAAGCGGCCGTAACGGACACGGGTCCGCCCAACGATGTCCGAGACGCGCCCGGTGAGGCCGGTGCCCTGCGGGAAGATGTCGCGAAGGGTGCCGAAGCGATAGCTCTGCCCGATGGTGCTGTTGATTGAGATGTTCTGCCGATCGAGCGACCAGTCCAGTCCGTAAGTGATGCGCGACGCATCTTCCCACCGGTCGTAGCCGGGGAAGCGGTTGAGCGCGAACAGGTTGCTGTCCTCGAGGTCGACCGAGCGTGCGTCCTCGTTGGGAATGTCGATGTTCGCCGTCGGCGGGGTGAGGACGAGCTGGACGCGCGGGACCAGCCGCT
>JAXDPR010000117.1:0-4481 GCA_034668265.1 Sphingomonadales bacterium | reverse complement strand
GCGAGGTTAACAAGGGTTGGGACGTCGCCAAATATCTGCTCGGCCATGAGCGCGAGATGATCGCGGGCATGGGCCTCGGCACTGGCGGATCGAACGTGACGCTTGGCGCCGCGGTGAAGCCGACCGACCCGTTTGTCCGCGCCGAGATCGCGGCGTTCGACGTCGATGCCCTGGCCTTCGCGGCAATGAGCGAGCGGTTCGCCGCGATGTGGAAGGCCGGTGAGGCGCATCCGGCGAGCCCAAGCATGATGAAATACGCCGGGACCGAGCTCAATAAGCGCCGCAACGAGCTGGCGATGGCGGCCGGCGGCAGCGACGCGCTGGAGTGGGACAGCCCACGTTCGCGCGGCGGGGCGGCGCCGCGCTCGTGGCTGCGCTCCAAAGGCAATTCGATCGAGGGCGGAACGAGCGAGATTCAGCTCAACATCGTCGCCAAGCATATTCTGAGGCTGCCCGGAGCATGACACTGCTCACCGACGACCAGAAGATGTTGCAGGACACGGCGGCGAACTTCCTTGCCGAGGAAGGCTCGACCGCCAAGCAGCTGCGGCACTGGCGCGACAGCGGCTGCAGCGACGGCTTCGGCCACGGACTGTGGAAGCAATTCGCGGAGCTCGGCCTCACCGGTATTTGTATCCCCGAAAGCCACGGCGGCCTCGGCCTCGGCGCGACCGAGGCGGCGCTGGTGCTGGAGGAGATCGGTCGCAACCTGACGCCCTCGCCCTTCCTCACCACGGCGATTGCCGGCGCTCGGGCAATCGAAGGGACCGCGCATGCCGACCGCTGGTTCCCTGGCATCCTGTCGGGCGAGGCGGTGCTTGCGCTCGCGGTCGCCGAAGGACCGCGCCATTCCCCGGAAGCGACCGTGCTCGAAGCGAGGCGGCAAGGGAACGGTTTCGTGCTCAACGGCGCGAAGCAATTTGTCATCCAGGGCGCGTCGGCGGACATGATCGTGACTGCCGCGCGAACCGGCGGATCGCCGGGCGAGCGCGAGGGCATTAGCTTGTTCGTTGTGCCGAAGGACGCGTCAGGACTAACGATCGAGAGCGAGGCGCTGGTCGACAGCTCGAAGGCCGCGCGCCTGACCTTCGGGAACGTTCAGCTCGACGCCGACGCCGTGATCGGCGAGGTCGATGGCGGCTGGCAGCCGCTTTCGCGCGCGCTCAATGCCGGGAGCGCAGGCGCCGCCGCCGAGCTGGTTGGCGTCGCCTGGGGCGCTTCGGCCATGACCCTCGACTATCTCAAGCAGCGCAAGCAGTTCGGCAGGCTGATCGGCGAGTTCCAGGCGCTCCAGCACCGCGCCGCGCACCTTTATTCGGAGATCGAGATTGCTCGAGCCGCCGCGTTTAAAGCCGCTGCGACGCTCGACTACGGCGACAGCCAGGCTGAGCTCCACGTCTCCGTCGCCAAGGCGAAGGCGGCGGACGTGGCGTCACTCGCCGTGCGCGAAGGTGTTCAGATGCACGGAGGCATCGGCATGACCGATGAACATGACATCGGCCTGTTCATGAAGCGCGAGGCGGTACTCGGGGAGCTGTTCGGCGATATCTATTACCACCGCGAAAACGTCGCGGCGCTGAGCGGCTATTAGCCTAGGGCTCAGCCTCGCGACTTGAAGCCGCCGATGATGCCGAGGATGAACGAGGTGACAAGCGCGAGCTGCACTTTGCCATCCGGATCGCTCCAGCCGAAATATTTCCCGCCGAACCCGACCAGCGCGACGAACATCGCAATTGCAATACCGCCGACCATGCCGAACTCCTCCCACTGGCCGGTGAACAACTGACCGGCGCGTGGCCGATATGCGCCGAACAGGGTAAAAAGAGGGTAAAACTTGCCCCTGAACGAGGCGCTAGCCATAGGGGCGAAACAGCGGACAAGGACCAGGCCAAGCCATGAAAGCGCGCGTGTTCATCACCCTCAAGAATGGCGTCCTCGATCCACAGGGCAAGGCGATCCACCACGCGCTCGAGGGCTTGGGATTTTCGGGCGTCAACGACGTCCGTGCCGGCAAGCTGATCGAGCTCGACCTTGCCGAAGGCACCGGCGACGGCGAGATCGAGGACATGTGCCGCAAGTTGCTGGCCAACACCGTGATCGAGAATTTCCGGATCGAGCGGCTGGAGCCGGCTGAATGAACAGCGCAGTCATCGTCTTCCCCGGCTCCAACTGCGACCGCGACCTTGCCGTCGCGCTCGAGCAGGTGACCGGGCGCAAGCCGGCGAGGGTGTGGCACCGAGAGACCGAGCTTCCCGACGGGATCGACTTTATCGGCGTGCCGGGCGGCTTCTCCTACGGCGATTATCTGCGTTCCGGAGCGATGGCGGCGCGCTCTCCGATCATGCGGGCGGTCACTAACGCGGCGTCGCGCGGAGTACCGGTGATCGGGGTCTGCAATGGCTTCCAGGTGCTGACAGAAGCTGGGCTTCTGCCCGGCGCGCTGATGCGCAACGCAGCGCTCAGGTTCGTCTGCCGCAACGTCCCCTTGCGCGTCGAGAACAGCCAGAGCCTGTTCACCGCTTATTATGGCGCCGGCGAGGAGATCGTCTTCCCGGTTGCGCACCACGACGGCAATTACCAGGCCGACGAAGCGACGCTCGACCGCCTCGAAGGCGAAGGCCGCGTGGCCTTCCGTTACCTCGACGAGGTCAACGGCTCGGCCCGGCGGATCGCCGGCATCCTCAACGACAGCGGCAACGTGCTTGGCCTGATGCCCCATCCCGAGCGGGTGGTGGAGCCGGCGCATGGCCGCACCGACGGCCGGCGGCTGTTCGAGGGATTGCTCGAGACGGTCGCCGCATGATGCGCTGCTACGTCGCAGCCACGGGCATCGTCTTTGCGTTGATCTTCGCGGCGCATATCGCCCGGCTGTTTGCCGAGGGCTCCGGACTGCTGCGCGAGCCCTTCTTCGTCGGGACGAGTCTTGCCTCTCTTGCCCTTGGTGTCTGGGCGCTCGTCCTGCTGACTAGACGTCCGCGCTGAACGGCGTGAAGTCGGTACCGACGTCATAGACGTCGGCGTAGCGCGGTTCCGCTGAGCGACAATTGCCGTTACTTCTCGCTTGCGCGCGCCCGTAGCTCAGCTGGATAGAGCACGAGCCTTCTAAGCTTGAGGTCGCAGGTTCGAATCCTGCCGGGCGCGCCAAACGTGCGGTCGCCGCAAGATGGGCGTGCGGACAAGCGCCCGGCTGCCGTCGCCGGCGACCGCCTGGATGGTCAGGAGTACCGCCCACACCAGCGGCAGTTCCGCACCGGCCTTGGTGAAGAAGAATCCCTTGCGCACCAGCCAGAATTGCGCCGCGCCAAGCATCATCGGAAGCGCATACAGCGCCACCAACCGCGTGAAGATCCCGGGGATCAGCATTAACGTTCCAGCGATTTCGGCCGACAGCACGTAGGCAGGTACGACCGCCGGATAACCGCTTTGAATGAGGCCGCTCCACCATGCCTGGACGCCGCCTGGAAGCAGCGCGAACTTCCAATAGAGATGGGCGATGAAGAGCAAACCGAGCAGGGCGCGCAGCATCAGTGCCGCGTAACCACCGTCGGACCGCTCGGCTGTAATGGCACCAGCTTTCCTGGATTCATGATGCCGAGCGGGTCGAGCGCCTGCTTGATCGCCCGCAGCGCGTGGATGCGGCCCGGCGGCGCGAGGCGCGCGAACTCGCGCAGCTTCAGTTGGCCGATACCGTGCTCGGCGGAGATTGAGCCGCCGGCAGCGGTGACTAGGTCGTCGACCAGCCTTGTGATCTTCTCCCCTTCAGCCTCGTACCAGTCGGGCGCGGCGTGGCTTCCGGCGCGGACGTGGAAGTGGATGTTGCCGTCGCCGAGGTGGCCGAAGCTGCTGGCGATCACTCCGGGGAAAGCTGCTTCGACCTTGGCTGCCGCGTCGAGGATGAACGCGGGCATGTCGGCTACGGCGACAGAGATGTCGTGCGCCAGCGTCTGCCCTTCGGCGCGCTCGGCCTCCGAGATCGTGTCCCGGAGCTTCCAGAACGCGTCCGCCTGCCCCTCGTTGGCGGCGAGAACAGCGTCGCCGATGATCCCCTCCTGCATCGCCGCGGCGAGCAGCCATTCGAGCTCGGCAGCAATGTCGGTAGAAGCGTCGGCGGTCGTTGCTTCGACCAGCGCATGCCACTTGTGCGACCCCGTGAGCGGCGGGCGCGTGCCCGGCACATGCCTCAACACCAGGTCGAGCGAGTCCTGCGGCACCAGCTCGAAGCCTTCGATGCTCGACGTTCGTGCCTCGAGGAAGCGGAGCAGCTCGAGCGCCTTGGCCGGACTCTCCACGCCCGTCCAGGCGACAGCACGCGCGGCGATCGCAGGTACGAGCCTAAGCGCCACAGCGGTGATGATGCCGAGCGTGCCTTCGGCGCCGATCAGAAGCTGGTCGATGCTGTAGCCGCGGTTGTCCTTCTTGAGTCCGCTGAGGCCGTTGTGGATAGATCCGTCGGGAAGCACCGCTTCGACGCCTGCAACCAG
>JAXDPR010000116.1:0-4141 GCA_034668265.1 Sphingomonadales bacterium | reverse complement strand
CGTCATAGCGCATTTCCCTCCGTGAGATTAGGCAACGATTCGCGACTCACTCGCGAGTTTCTTTGGTTAACAGAAATTAAACAACGGCCCTTTATTGTCGCCGCGGGCGACTTCGATAAGGTGCGCTTGTGATCGCCACCACCGACATCGTCCCCGACAGTGAGCGTCGCGGCTTCATCGGCGCGCTGCCGACGCGGCTGAGGCCCTATGCTAGCCTGATGCGGCTCGACCGGCCGATCGGCACCTGGCTGCTCTACTGGCCGTGTGCGTGGAGCGTGGCGCTGGCCGGCGTGGGCGGCCGCTGGGAATTGTTCGGGTGGCTTTTCCTGGGCGCCTTCACGATGCGCAGCGCGGGCTGCGTCTACAACGACATCGTCGATCGCGATCTCGACCGCCAAGTCGAGCGGACGCGCTTGCGGCCGCTCGCGAGCCGACGCGTCTCGGTCCGATCTGCCTGGTTGCTGGTCGGCGCCTTGTGCCTGCTCGGCCTCATCGTCCTGCTGCAGCTGAAGTGGATCGCGGCCCTCGTTGCGCTCGCCAGCGTGGCCCCGGTCGCCGCTTACCCATTCATGAAACGGATCACCTGGTGGCCTCAGGCCTGGCTCGGGCTGGTCTTCTCGTGGGGCGCTCCGGTCGGATGGCCGGCTGTCACCGGGAGCCTCGCGCCTGCTCCCCTTCTGCTCTGGTTGGGGAGCATCGCGTGGGTGGTTGGTTACGACACGCTCTATGCGATCCAGGACAAGGAAGATGACGCGCTGGTCGGCGTTAAATCCTCGGCTCGACGGCTGGGCGCCAGTGCCCCGCTCGGGATCGGCATCTGCTATGGGGTTGCCCTGCTGATGTGGGCGGCCGCGATCTGGCTGGTTCGGCCCGACTGGATCGCGCTGGTCGCGCTGGCGCCCGCTGCAATCCATCTGGCGAGTCAGTTGCTTCGAGCAGATCCTGATGATGGCGAGCTCGCCTTGGCGTTGTTCCGCTCCAACCGCACTTGCGGCCTGCTCGTATTCCTGGGGATGCTGGCCGTCGGCCTTTCGGCGCGCTAGGGCGCGCGGCCCATGCTCTCGCCCGATCAAGCCAAGCGCACCGCCGAATCCCTCATCGAGCAAGGCATTGCCGCCGGTGCGTCCGCCGCCGACGCGCTCTACGTTGGCGACCGTTCTTCCGGCGTGCAGGTGCGCCTGGGCGAAATCGACAGCCTCGGTTCTTCGGAAGGCGAGGAGATCGGGCTGCGCTTGTTCGTCGGCCAGCGGTCCGCGACCGCAGCCTCGTCCGATCTCTCCGACGATGCTCTCGGAGCGCTGGTCGAGCGCTGCCTGGCGATGGCCAGGGAGGCGCCGGAGGACCCATTCGCCGGGTTGGCGCCGAGCGAGCTGTTGCAGAGCGGGGAACCACCCGCTCTCGATTCGACCGACCCCGCCGACCCCAGTCCCGCCGAGCTTCGCGCCCGCGCCCTCGATGCCGAGGCTGCGGCGCTCGCGGTCGAGGGCGTGACCAATTCGAGCGGCGCCGGCGCAAGCGTCTCGGCTTCCACCGTTGCGCTCGCAACCTCGGGCGGATTCTCCGGTGCCTATCAGAGTAGCGGGCATAGCTGCTCTGCCGTTGTCGTCGCGGGCGAAGGCGCATCGATGCAGCGCGATCATGCGTCGCACAGCGCAAGGCATCTCGCCGACCTCGATCCCGCAGCCGAGGTCGGCCGCCTCGCCGGCGAGCGGGCGGTAAGGCGCCTGAACCCGTCACGGCCCAAGCCGGGCAAATATCCTGTGCTGTTCGATCCGCGCGTCGCCCCGAGCCTGCTCGGTCACTTCGCCGGAGCAATCAGCGGCGCAGCAATCGCGAGGCGGACGAGCTTCCTTCAGGACAAGCTCGGAGCGCCGGTTTTCAATCCCGGCGTGACGATCGTCGACGATCCGCTGCGGAAGCGCGGGCTCCGCTCACGGCCGTTCGATGGCGAAGGAGTCCGTGTGGCGCGGAGGGAGCTCGTCTCGGGCGGTGTCCTTAACCAGTGGATCGCGGAGAGCGCGTCGGCGCGCCAGCTCGGGATCGAGCCCACCGGTCATGCCGCCCGCGGCGTCGGAGGTGCGCCGGGCGCGTCTCCGAGCAATCTCTATTTCGAGCCTGGCGCGCGAACCCGCGAGGAGCTGCTCGCCGCCTTCTCTGAAGCGGTGCTGATCTACGAACTGATCGGACGCGGCGCGAATGCGGTAACCGGCGATTACAGCTGCGGCGCGGTCGGCTTCATGGTTCGGGACGGCGAGATCACCGAACCGGTCGCAGAAATCACCATCGCCGCGAACCTCATCGACATGTTCGCGACGCTGGAGCCGGCGAGCGACCTCGAGTTCCGACGCGGCATCGATTCGCCGACGCTGCTGATTCCGGAAATGGTGGTCGGCGCAGCCTAAGCAGGCGGGATAACCTTCGGCACGCGCAGTCGCGGGATCTCGATGTGGGGACAACGGTCCATCACCACTTCAAGGCCCGCCGCCTCGGCCCGCGCAGCGGCTTCATGATTGATGACCCCGAGCTGCATCCAAACCGCCTTGGCGCCGACCAAGATGGCCTGATCGACCGCCTCGGCCGCGGCTTCCGGACGGCGAAAGATGTCGACGATGTCGATTGGCACGACGATCTGGGCGAGCTCGCGCCAAACAAACTCGCCAAGCACATGCTCGCCAGTGATTTGCGGATTGATCGGGAAGACCCGGTAGCCCCAGTCCTGGAGGAACTTCATCACGCCGTAGGACGGTCGGGTCGGCCGGTCCGAGGCGCCGACCACGGCGATCGTGCGCGCATTGGTAAGCAGCCGGGCAATGTCTTCGTCGCGGGTCAGGGGCATAGGCTCAACAACGGCTCAGTGGACCGGTGTTTCCAGCGCTTCGAGCAGCTTGCTCGCCAGGCTGGAAAACGCGTCGGAGTCGGGACCAATTCCGCTGGCCGGCGGCTCGCCGGCGTCGGACGCCTCGCGGATCGCGAGGCTTAGTGGCAGGCGGCCGAGAAACGGGACGCCCATCTCCGCGGCAGCGGCTTCGGCACCGCCGGTGCCGAACGGGTGCGATTCCTCGCCGCAATGAGGGCAGGCGTAGCTCGCCATATTCTCGATGATCCCTAGCACCGGCACGCTGGTCTTGTTGAACAGGTCCACCGCGCGGCGCGCATCGATCAGCGACAGGTCCTGCGGCGTCGAGACGATCACAGCTCCGGCCGGCCGCGAACGCTGGATCAGCGACAGCTGGACGTCGCCGGTGCCCGGCGGCAGGTCAACCAGCAGCAACTCCACATCGCCCCATTCGGCGTCGATCAGGTTGGCGAGCGCCCCCGTCGCCATCGGCCCGCGCCACGCCAGCGCGTGTCCGGGAGAGACCAGCTGCCCGAGCGAGAGGAAGCGGATGCCGTGCGCCTCGACCGGCAGCAGCTTGTCGTTGACCCCCTCCGGTTTCTGATGCGCGCCGAGCAAGGTCGGCTGCGACGGGCCATAGACGTCGGCGTCGATCAGGCCGACTTTTTTGCCTGTCTTGGCCATGGCGATCGCAAGGTTGGCCGAGACCGTGGACTTGCCGACGCCGCCCTTGCCGCTGCCGATCGCGATCAGCGTCCGGTGCGGCTGTGAGGCGGTCATCGCAATCCGCGCTTCGCTCACTCCGGCCACCTGGAGTGCGGCTGCCCGAAGCTCCGCCTCGACGGTCTTGGCCTCGCTTTGGCTAAGCCCGGTTGCGTCGACGATGATGGTCGCGACCCCGCCGGAAAGCTTCCGCGAACGGACGCGCTCGTCGTGCGGCAGGCCGGTCAGTGGGTCCACGGGATGGTCCATGCGAGCGCACATAGGAAGCGAGCGCCTGCTTGCCACTGTTTTTCGTCGCCCATCCCTCTATATTCAGTGTCGATGACGACAATTTCCGGGTGGGGCAGCCGCGTCCGCGGGCTATTCACCGACACCAAAGGCCCTTGGGGCCAAAGCGGCGGCGATGGCGGCGATCCGCCGGGCGATGACGGCCCGGGCGGCCCGTGGGGCGAGCCGCCGCGTCGCGGCCGCCGGCCGAGCCTTGGCGCGGGGAGGGTCTCGGCGCTCGAGGAACTGCTGCGCCGGAGCCGGGCCCGCTTCGGCGGAGATGGCGGAGGATTGCCTGGCAGGCCCAACCGTTTG
>JAXDPR010000115.1:0-6234 GCA_034668265.1 Sphingomonadales bacterium | reverse complement strand
TTGAGCAAGGGCCAGACGCGCGATGCGGCCAACGCCTTTCTCGCCAATTACCGCGGCAATCCGGGAGGCGAGCGCGCGGCGGACAGCCTCTATTACCTCGGCCAGGCGGCGATGCAGCTCGGCCAGCCCGGCCAGGCCTGCAAGGTCTATGCGGAATTCGACGCCATCTACGGCCCGAAGGCACGGGCCGATCTCAAGAAGCAGGTCAGCGACGGCAAGGCGCAGGCGCAGTGCAATTGATGTGCTAAGGCTGTTCGGGATGGTTCCCGAACGGACCTTGGTCGACCGTTTTTCCGCTGACCTCGATGGCCTTGTATCGCGCGACGCCCGCATCGGGGTCGCCGTGTCGGGCGGCCCCGACAGCCTGGCTTTGTTGCTCCTCGCCGAGGCCGCGCGGCCCGGCCAGGTCGAGGCGGCGACCATCGATCATGGCTTGAGGCCCGAAGCGCGCGAGGAAGCCGCGATGGTTGCAGTAGTGTGCGACCAGCTTGGGGTTCGCCACGCGACGCTCACCGCTCGTTGGTCCGAGCTCCCCGAAACGGCGATCCAGGAGAGGGCGCGCAAGCAGCGCTATCGGCTGCTCGGCTATTGGGCAGAGGAGCGCGAGCTCGACGCGCTCGCGACCGCGCACCATGCCGAGGACCAGGCCGAGACATTGCTCATGCGTCTCGCGCGCGGAGCCGGTGTGAGGGGGCTCGCGGGAATCCGCCCGCGTTCTGTCTCTCCCGGTGCTCATGTCCGCCTGATCCGCCCGCTGCTCGAATGGCGCCGGGGAGAGCTCGAGCAAATCTGCAGGGCGGCGGGGGTGACGCCGGCCGCCGACCCGAGCAACGAGGACGAACGGTTCGAACGGGTTCGAGTCCGCCGTGCGCTAGCCGGCCTCGACTGGCTCGACGCCGGCGCAGTTGCCCAATCCGCTGCGAACCTCGCCGACGCCGATGCCGCTCTTGATTGGGCCATGAAGGCGGAATGGGCGCGCTCGGTGCATGAAAAGCGGGGCAGCATCACCTACCGCCCTTCGGACGCGCCGGCGGAGATCGTCCGACGGGTCGTTGCCCGGGCTATTCGCAAGCTCGCGACCGAAGGCGATCGCGACCCACGCGGTCCGGAGTTGACGCGCCTGGTGGCGACTCTCTCGGACGGCGGGACGGCGACGCTTCGGGGCGTGCTTTGCCGCGGCGGCCCCGACTGGCAATTCGTTCCGTCGCCGAACCGGACTCGACCTGTGGATAACTTGGAGTAAATTCCTGTTCGCGACTCGGGAGAGGCGCGGTTCGTGGAGGGCGCGCATGGAGCCGGATGAACGCTATTTTCGCCGCCGGGCGAGTGAGGAGCTCGCGGCCGCGCGCCGTGCGGTGACCGATGCCGCCCGCGAGCGGCGGATGTTGCTCGCAGGCAAGTTCCTTGAGCGGCTTGAGTCGGTTGAAGCCAGGCTCGTCGCCGCCGAATAAATTTCCGCTGCACTTCCTGACCGCGCTCGGACCCCTCGTCCCGGCGCGGTACAATGTTCACCTCATCCTAAGGCCGCATTGTTATTGGGCCGGATACGCTTATTTTATCGGCGAGGCGCTGACGCCCTGAAAGACGAGCGATGAACGACAAAGACAGGAAGCCTGGCAACCCGTGGACCAAGAGTCTGCTGATCTGGGGCGGCGTGCTGTTCGCGCTCGTCCTGTTCGTGCAGATGATCGATGGCGGCTCGCGCACGCAGACCGGGCAGGCGCTGCCTTATTCGGAATTCGTCCGCCAGGTCGATGAGGGCAATGTCCGCACGGTGAACATCGCCGCCGGCGGATCGACCAGCAATTCCGCCATCGCCGGCAAGCTCGCAAGCGGCGAGGATTTCCACACCATCGCTCCGGCTGGCTCGGATATCGCCGACCGGATGGTGCAGAAGGGCGTCGCCGTCCAGGTCAAGGCCGAGGAGCAGTCGAGCATCTGGCTCTACATGCTCTACAATTCGCTGCCGTTCCTGCTCATCCTCGGCATCAGCTTCTTCGTGATGCGCCAGATGCAGAAGAACGCCGGCTCCGGAGCGATGGGCTTCGGCAAGAGCCGCGCCCGGATGCTGACCGAAAAGCAGGGCCGCGTGACCTTCCAGGACGTGGCCGGGATCGACGAGGCCCGCGAAGAGCTCCAGGAGATCGTCGAATACCTCAAGGACCCGGGCAAGTTCGCTCGCCTCGGCGGCAAGATCCCCAAGGGCGCGCTGCTGGTCGGCTCGCCCGGCACCGGCAAGACCCTGCTCGCCCGCGCCATCGCGGGTGAGGCGGGCGTCCCGTTCTTCACCATCTCCGGCTCGGACTTCGTCGAAATGTTCGTCGGCGTCGGCGCCAGCCGCGTGCGCGACATGTTCGACCAGGCCAAGAAGTCGGCGCCGTGCATCGTCTTCATCGACGAAATCGACGCCGTCGGCCGCCACCGCGGTGCCGGCCTCGGCAACGGCAATGATGAGCGCGAGCAGACGCTCAACCAGCTGCTGGTCGAAATGGACGGGTTCGAGGCCAATGAAGGCATCATCATCATCGCCGCGACCAACCGCCCCGACGTGCTCGACCCGGCCTTGCTCCGGCCCGGACGCTTCGACCGCCAGGTGATGGTGCCGCGTCCCGACATCGACGGCCGCGAGCAAATCCTCGCCGTTCACATGAAGAAGGTGCCGCTGGCGCCCGATGTCGATCCCCGGGTGATCGCGCGCGGCACTCCGGGCTTCTCGGGCGCCGACCTTGCCAACCTCGTCAATGAGGCGGCGCTGCTCGCTGCGCGGCGCGGCAAGCGCCTGGTCGCGATGAAGGAGTTCGAGGAAGCCAAGGACAAGGTGATGATGGGCACCGAGCGCAGGTCCATGGTCATGACCGAGGACGAAAAGCGCATGACCGCCTTTCACGAGGCAGGTCATGCCGTGGTCGCGCTCCACGAGCCGGCATCCGACCCGATCCACAAGGCAACGATCATCCCACGCGGCCGCGCGCTCGGCATGGTCATGCGCCTGCCGGAACGCGACAGCTACAGCTATCACCGGGACAAGATGTACGCGAACCTCGCGGTCTCGATGGGCGGACGCGTCGCCGAGGAAGTGATTTTCGGCTACGACAAGGTCAGCTCCGGCGCATCGTCCGATATTTCATATGCCACTGGCCTGGCGCGCGACATGGTCACGCGTTGGGGCATGTCCGACGCTTTGGGGCCGCTGCAATATGCCGAGGCCGACGAGGAAGTGTTTCTCGGCTATTCGGTCAATCGCCAGAAGAACATGTCGAACGAGACCGCTCAGGCGATCGACAAGGAAATCCGCCGCGTCGTCGAGCAGGGATATGAGCGCGCCAAGACCGTGCTCACCGAGCATCGCGAGGAACTTGAGACGCTCGCCAAGGCGCTGCTCGAATATGAGACTTTGTCGGGCGACGAGATCAAGCAGGTGATCGCCGGTGAGGCGATTGACCGCGGCAGCTCCAAGGGCCCGGCGATCCCTGCTGGGGGCTCCTCGATCCCGAAGGCCAAGCGGCCCAAGCCGGGAGCAGTTGGCGGACCGGCGGCAGCCGGCGCCTAGTCGCTGGTCCCCAAGAGGACGACAGCGACCGCAAAAAGGCCGAGCGCGGTTGCTGCAAAGCTCAGCAGGAGCGCCGCACGCCACAGCGCACTCGGGCGGCTGAGGCCGTACGCGCCTTTGAGTTGTCGGTACATGTGCAGCGGCGGAACGAGCAGCGCTACCACACCCGCCCGGGGAATGCCCACCTTCGACCATCCCGTCAGGACAATCGCGAGCAGCATCATGAAGGACAAGGAGTAGGTCACGAATACGCTGTGATCGTAGAGCCTGAAGCGGCGGCTGAATGGGAACAGCAGCCACAGGAACGGCACCGAAATCGGGATCAGCAGCCAGGCGAACTTGGATGCGGCGTCCTGCAGCTTGTAAAGTGCGAGCTGCGGGTTGGCCTTCGCGCGCTGGTAGGCATCGTTCAGCAGCGGGATATCGGAGTTTATCTCGGACTTCTTGCTCGCCAATATCGCGTTGGTGACGCCCTCTTTCTTGAATCGCGTCAGGGTATTCAGGGCCTCTTTTTGCTCGGCGAGCTCCTTGTCGATTTCCGGCCTGTCACCGACGTCGGCCCTGGCGCGCCCCGCTTCGAGCGTCGCCATCTTGCCTTGAACGCCGGCGATCGCCTCATCGGTGGAATGATAGACCCGATCTCCGATGGAAACATTATTGAGGCCGCTCGATCCGCCCGTCAGCTGGAATGTCGCAAACAGCAGGAACACGCTGAACAGGAAAAGGGCGAGTGGCGAGACGAACCGCGCGCGCTGTCCGTCGATGTAGCGCCTCGTCAGATCGCCCGGCCGCCAGGCGAGCATCGGCAGCGTCTTGAAGATCTTGCCTTCGAAATTGAGCGCGCCGGTGAGGAAGTCCTGGGCGAAGGCGCCGAGCGTTCGGTGGACACGGGCGTGCTGGCCGCAGACGTAGCAATATTGACCGACCAGTGCGGTACCGCAGTTCAGGCAATTGGCCTCGTCGGTGCGCCCTCCGCGAATGCCTGTCGCCGGTTCGACCGCTCGCCCGAGCATGCCGCCCGTAACCGCATCGGCTACCGCTTCGAATTCGCCCATCCGCGACCCCCTTGCCGCCACATTATGCGGGCTTCGCGGCTCATGCTAGCGGAAGCGCTATGGCGCGCATCGGCCTTCTCGGCGGCTCCTTCAATCCGGCCCACGCCGGACACCGGCATATCAGCCTCGAAGCGATGCGCGCGCTTGGGCTCGATGAACTGTGGTGGCTCGTATCGCCGGGCAATCCCCTGAAGGGGGGCGCCAATGACATGGCGCCCTATGCGGCACGCCTGGCCGCGGCCGTAGCCATGGCGAGGCGCTCGCGGATACACGTCAGCGACTTCGAACAGCGCTCGGGCACCCGCTTCACGATCGACAGCGTTCGACTTCTCAAGCGCCGCTACCCGCAGAACCGCTTTATTTGGTTGCTCGGAAGCGACACCCTCCCAAATTTTCACTTATGGCGTGATTGGAGGGGGTTAGCCCGCGAAGTGCCGATTGCGGTGATTCGCCGGCCCGGTTATGATTCAGCTGCCCACGCGGCGCGCGCGATGGGTTGGCTGAGACGGTTCGTCCATCCTTCCAGCCAGGCAAAGCAGTGGACGGAATGGAGTGCACCGGCGATCATTTTCCTTCGCCTGCCGCCCGATCCGACCTCCGCAACCGCTATTCGCGCGCTCGACCCCCATTGGCATCGTCGAACGAAAGCGCATTCCGCGCGTTCGTTTCGTTACGGCTCGCCATTGTTCGCCAGGAGACCCCTTGACCGAACAGCCTGAAGCCACCGGCGAGGCCGGCAGAGCTCCCATCGACGTCGAAGATCTCCACAAGCTCGTTCTTCAGTCGCTCGATGACGACCAGGCGCAAGAGGTCGTTTCCATTCCGCTGACCGGTAAATCCAACATCGCCGATCACATGGTGATCGCGTCCGGCCGGTCGACGCGGCAGGTGGCGTCGATGGCGGTTAAGCTTGCCGACAAGATCAAGGAGCAATTTAAGCGCAACGTTCGGATCGAGGGGCTTCCAGCCGCAGACTGGGTCCTGATCGACGCGGACGACGTGATCGTGCATATATTCCGCCCCGAAGTCAGAAATTTTTACAATTTGGAGCGAATGTGGGCGTTCGGGGATGATTCTGGGGTGAGTGCAGCGGGGCACGGGTAAGGGCATGCGATTGAGATCGTTCATTCTTGCGTTACTGGCGTTCGCCGCGCAGCCCGCCGCTGCGGCCTCGTCGCCGGCATTGTTGACGCTCGAGCAGCAGCTGCAGTCGATGGTCGCGAACAAGTCCGCCGACGTCGGTATCGCGGCGCTCGACCTCAACACCGGCGAAACCGTCAGCATCAAGGGCAACACGCCCTTTCCCATGGCGAGCACGGTCAAGGTGGCGATTGCCGCGCTCTATTTGGCCCAGGTCGACCACGGGCGTCGCTCGCTCGACGATACGATCAGCGGCCAGTCGGCGCGCAGCCTGATGGCGCGGATGCTGATCCACAGCGACAATCGCGCCACCGACATGCTTTTGAAGGACCTCGGCGGCCCGAGCGCGGTTCACAATTGGCTCGAGGACAATGGCGTGACCGGCCTTCGCGTCGACCGCACCATTTCGCAGTTGCTCAGCTCCAGGCGCGACCTCTGGGATCGGCGGGATTCGAGCACGCCGGTGGCGATGGTCGATCTGCTTAAGCG
>JAXDPR010000114.1:0-2759 GCA_034668265.1 Sphingomonadales bacterium | reverse complement strand
ACCGGGCCGAAGCAGGTCGAAGCGCAGGGCCTCTATCGCAAACTCGGCTTTCGCAACGCCGAGCCTTATTATGAGATGTCGTCCGAACTCAGCGACTGGCTGGTCTTAATGGAGCTCGAACTCAAGGCCTGAGTGGCTAGCGCACAAGCTCCGACTCAATCCCCACCGTATCGCGCACTACGTAGAGCGGACGCTGCTTGGTCTCGGTCAGGATACGTCCGACATATTCGCCGAGCACGCCCAGCGAAAGCAGCTGGATGCCGCCGAGGAACAGCACCGAGGTCATGATCGAGGCGTAACCCGGCACCGGATTGCCGAACATCATCGTGTCGACAATCAGGAACGTCGCATATCCAATCGCGAACAGCGCCACGCACGCGCCGACATAGCTCCAGATGCGCAGCGGCACGGTCGAGGCCGAGGTGATCCCGTCGAGCGCCAGCGTCCAGAGCTTCCAGTAGCCGAACTTGGTGGCGCCGGTCGTGCGCTCGACGCGGTCATATTCGACCGCGGCCTGCTTGAACCCGGCCCAGGCGAACAGGCCCTTCATGAAGCGGTTGCGCTCGGGCATGGCGCGGATCACGTCGACGACCTTGCGGTCCATCAGGCGGAAATCGCCGGCATTCTCCGGAATCTTGTCGACCGAGACTGCATTGTGCGCGCGGTAATAGAGCCCCGCGGTGAGGCGCTTGGCCCAGCCGTCGCTGTCGCGATTGCGGCGGACGCCGAACACCATCTCATGGCCCTCGCGCCACTTCGCGACCATCTCGGGCAGCACCTCCGGCGGGTCCTGCATGTCGACGTCCATCGGGATGACCGCCGCGCCGCGGGCATGGTCGAGCCCGGCACTCAGCGCGGCTTCCTTGCCGAAATTGCGCGACAGCGAGACCGCGCGAACGCGCGGATCGCCCATATTAGCGGCGACGATCGCCGCGAGCGTCGCATCGCTGCTGCCGTCGTCGACGAACAGGATCTCCCAACCGCTACCGTCAGCGATGCCATCGAGGATCGCGCCGACGCGGGTAACAAAGGGGAGGATGCCGTCTTCCTCGTTCTTCACGGGAACTACGACTGAGAGGAGCGGGGCCACCATGCCGCGCTTCACCAGCTGCGCGCGCAGGTCGCCGACCGACGGCGGCGACATAAGCACGGGTTTCTTGCGCGGAGCGGCCACTGGTTCCCCCTTTGGCGCGGAGGCTAGGCCGGAATGGTTACCGAGACCTTTACCTCGCGCCGGCCACCTCCTCTCTCGCCATGCGGAAAGGAGCTTGCTAGCGGCTTGGCTGTGACCGCGCTCGACGTCTTCGTCTTCCTGCTGCTGATCGGTGGCGCCGCCGTGGGGTTCGTGCGCGGCTTCGTGCACGAAGTGATCTCGCTGTTCGCGTGGATTGCAGCCATCGCCATGCTCAAGCTGTTCCACAGCCAGCTGTGGGGTGGAATCGAGAACAGCTTCCACGCCAGCTCTGCCGCGGCGGCGGTGCTGGCCTTCGCGATCCTGTTCCTGCCGAGCTTCCTGGGCGTGAAGCTGCTCGCGCGCTCGATCGGCGGGAAGACGCGGCGCCACGCCGTGCTTGGCCCGGTCGACCGAGTGCTCGGCGGCGGCTTCGGGGCGATCAAGGGCCTTCTCGGCGCGACACTCTTCTTCCTGCTCGCCAACCTCGCGACCGACATGGTCTATGGTCCGCAGGCCGACCGGCCCGAGTGGATGACCAAGTCCCGCACCTATCCTTTGCTCAACGCCAGCGGGCGTTCGATCGTCGACTGGGTCGAAGCCCGGCGCCACAGGCTCCCGCAACGATGATCCGCCTCCACGACACCCTCGCCCGCGAGAAGCGCGACTTCATCCCGGCCGATCCGAAGCGCATCACCATGTATGTGTGCGGGCCGACGGTCTACGGCCGCGCCCATATCGGCAACGCCCGCCCGGCGGTGGTGTTCGACACGCTCGCCCGGCTGATCCGCCACGAGTTCGGGCACGACAGCCTGGTCTATGCCCGCAACGTCACCGACGTCGACGACAAGATCATCGCCGCGGCGCAGGAGGAGAGCGTCGAGCCGTCGGTGATCACCGAGCGCTACGAGCGCTTCTACCTCGAGGACATGCGCGCGCTCGGCGTGCGCGACCCCGACATCGCGCCGCACGCGACGCGCGAGATCGCCCCGATGGTCGCGCTGATCGAGCGGCTGGTCGAGCGCGGCAATGCCTATGAGGCCGAGGGGCATGTGCTGTTCTCGGTGCCCAGCGACCCCGATTACGGGATCCTCAGCAGGCGCGACCGCGATGCGATGATCGCCGGCGCCAGGGTCGAGGTCGCGCCCTACAAGCGCGATCCCGCCGACTTCGTGCTGTGGAAGCCGAGCGCCGAGGACGTGTTCGGCTGGGTGTCGCCGTGGGGGCGGGGCCGCCCGGGCTGGCACATCGAATGCTCGGCGATGATCGAGAACCATTTCGGCGACACGATCGACATTCACGGCGGCGGGCTCGACCTTATCTTCCCGCACCACGAAAATGAGATCGCGCAGAGCCGTTGCGCGCACGCCGGCGCGCCGCTGGCCCGCTATTGGGTGCACAACGGCTTCGTCGACATGGGCTCGGAGAAGATGTCGAAGAGCCTCGGCAATATCGTCACGCCGGCTGAGCTACTGGCGGAGGGGCATCGCGGCGAGGCGCTGCGGCTGGCGCTGTTCAGCGCGCATTACCGCCAGCCACTGCCTTGGACCGAGGCTTTGGCCGCACAGGCCAAGGCGACGCTCGACGG
>JAXDPR010000113.1:0-2685 GCA_034668265.1 Sphingomonadales bacterium | reverse complement strand
CCAAATATGTAAGTGGATGACGGGAGCCGCTGCGGCGGCCTTGGCTCTTGGAGCGTCGCCGGCATCTGGTGCGCGGCTTAGCATCTCCGACTCAGCGCGGACCTATGTCGCGGCGCGGGCGGCGGCGATGAGCGGCGATCATGCGCGCGCGGCGCAATTGCTCGCCGCGCTGGCCGGAGCCCAACCGGACCAGGCCGACATCGCGCGCAAGGCCTTGAGCGAGGCGATGGGCGCCGGAGACATGGGGCTCGCGCTGCGCCTGTCGCGATCGGTCCCGGCGGCGAAGCTTCCGGTGGACGCGCGCCTGCTGCTCGCGACCGAGGAGATCCGGCGACGGCATCCGGAACGCGCAGCGCAATGGCTCGCGCAGACTGGTGACAATGGCGACCTCACCTTCCTCGCGCCCGTGATCAACGCCTGGACCGCGGCCGAGCGCGGCGATCAGCAGCAGGCGCTCGGCGCGTTCGATCAGGTCTCGGCTCGCAGCCTGCTGGGGCCGCAGGAATCCGAAGAGCGCGCGTTCGTCTTGCTGAAGTTCCGCCGGACGGCTGAAGCCGAGCCGCTGGCCCGCCAGGCCGTCGGCCGGGCGGGAGCGCGCGAAACCCGGCTGCGGCTGGCGCTTGCCGATTCGTTCCTGGCGGCCGGGGACAAGCCGCAAGCATTGATGATCATCGACGGGATGGGCGCGGGCGAGTCCGCGGCGCGACAACGGATCGCCGCCGGCAGGAATGGCGGACAAGCGATTGACAGCCTCCCCAAGGCGCTAAGCGAAGTCCTGACCGCCTTTGCCGGTGACCTCGTGCGCCTGCAGCCTGGCTCGCCTCCGATCGGCCTGGTCCAGGTCGCGCGCTATGCCAATCCGCAGAACAGCAACGCGACTGCCTTGCTGGCGCTGCTGCTCGCACGCCAGGATCGCGGCGACGAAGCGCTGGCGCTACTACGCTCGGTACCGGCCGACGACCCCTTGATGCCCCAGGTCCGCGACGTGCAGGTGCGGATCCTGCGCGACCAGAAGAAGAATGACGAGGCGTATCGGATCGCGGCCACGGCCGCGGCTGCACCGGGCGCCGACGTCGGCGACTTGTCGCGGCTCGGGGACGTGTTGCAGTCGATGAAGCGTCCTAACGAGGCGGCGGATGCCTACGGGCGAGCGATCAGCTTCGCGCAGGCGCAGAAGCAAGACAGCGAGTTGTGGTCGCTGCTGCTGTTGCGTGCGAGTGCGCTCGAGGACGCCGGCCGCTGGCCCGAGGCGAGGGCGGCGCTCCAGCAAGCGCTGACGCTGGCGCCCGACCAGCCGCTGCTGCTCAACTTCCTGGGTTATGCAAAGCTCGAACGAGGCGAGGACATGGACGCCGCGGAAGCGATGATCCGCAAGGCGAGCGACCTGGCGCCCGACGAGGCCTCGATCACGGATTCGCTGGGTTGGGCGCAGTTCAAGCGCGGCAAGGTCGACGATGCGATCGCGACCCTGCAGCGGGCGGCCGAAAAGGACCCGGCGCAGGCCGAAATCCAGGAGCATCTGGGCGATGCGCTCTATCGTTCCGGACGGCGGTACGAGGCGCGTTTTGCATGGAACGCCTCGCTTGTGACGGCGGAGGATGAGATCGCTTCACGGGTCAAGGCCAAGCTGGCGAGCGGCCTAACCTCCGCCAACGCGGCGCCTTGACCGCCAGGGCGGGAGACATTGCGCCGGCAAAGCTAAACCTGGCGCTCCACGTCCGCGGCAAGCTGCCCGACGGGCGCCATGCAATCGAGACGATCTTCGCCTTCTGCACCGACGGAGATGGGCTCAGCGCCGAGCCGGCCGATGCGCTGACGCTCGAGTTGGCCGGCGCATTCGCCGAAGCGCTTGGGAGCGACGAAGACAATCTGGCGATGAAGGCGGCGCGAGCTCTCGCTGAAGCGGCGGGCGTCACCAAAGGAGCAGCGCTGGTGCTCGACAAGAGGTTGCCGGTCGCTTCCGGCATTGGCGGCGGGTCAGCCGACGCGGCGGCGGCGTTGAGGCTGCTGACGTCATTGTGGCAGGTCGACCCGCGCCACGCTGAGGCCGTGGCTACCCGCCTCGGAAGCGATGTGCCGGCGTGCCTGCTGAGCCTGCCGATGCGCGGCGAGGGATCCGGCGACCAGCTCACGCCGGTCGACTTGTCGGACATGTCGGGGACGCCGGTGCTCCTGGTGAACCCCCGTGTGCAGCTGTCGACCGCGGACGTGTTTGCCCGCTTGGATGGCGAGGACCGCGGGGCGCTGACGGATTGGCGCGAGGGGCGCAACGACCTCGAGCAGCCGGCGATCGCTCTTGTGCCGCAGGTCGAGGCCGTGCTTGCCTGGCTCGGCACCCGGCCAGGAGCGAACTTCGTGCGGATGTCCGGATCAGGCGCGACCTGCTTCGCCTTGTTCGACAGCGATGAGGCACGCGATGCGACGGCGGACACCGTGCCGCGCGAATGGTGGCGCCTGGCGACCTTCCTGCGCTAGGGGCGGCCCATGAATGGCCGCCCGATCCTGACCGCCGAGGCGATGCGCGCAGCCGAGCAGGCGGCGATCAACGGCGGAACCAGCGTCGAGCAACTGATGGAGCGGGCAGGGGCCGGGCTGGCCGAGGCGGCCTATCGCTTTGCCGGGCCGATGCCGGTGCTCATCCTGTGCGGGCCGGGGAACAATGGCGGCGACGGCTATGTCGCGGCG
>JAXDPR010000112.1:0-5281 GCA_034668265.1 Sphingomonadales bacterium | reverse complement strand
CGGCCGCTTGCGGGCCGTTCCGTCGAACGGCGGATCGCTCGAAAGACAAGCTCTCGCACTGCCCGCCGGTCACTCGACCCGGCGTAGCGGCGGTGCTTGAAGTAGCGAGTGACGATCGTGTCGGCCGGCGGCCCATCATCGCGAGCCGAAGCGATCACCTCGTCGAGAATCTCGATCGCCGCCTGGAGGCGGGCAGCGGGCGTCATGGTCTAGCGCGTCGGATAGTTGGGCGCCTCACGGGTGATGGTCACATCGTGGACGTGGCTTTCGGACAGGCCGGCATTGGTGATGCGGACGAATTTCGCGCGCTTCTGAAGCTCGGCGATGGTGCTCGATCCGGTATAGCCCATCGCGGCCTTCACGCCGCCGACGAGCTGGTGGATGATGTCGCGCACGGGGCCCTTGTAGGGGACCTGGCCCTCGATGCCCTCGGGGACCAGCTTGAGATGGTCCTTGATGTCCTGTTGGAAATAGCGGTCGGCCGATCCGCGCGCCATCGCCCCCACCGAGCCCATCCCACGGTAGGATTTGTAGCTGCGGCCCTGGTAGAGGAAGCTTTCGCCGGGCGCCTCCTCAGTGCCGGCAAGCAACGACCCGACCATCACGCTCGATGCGCCCGCCGCAAGCGCTTTCGCCATGTCGCCGCTGGTGCGGACGCCGCCGTCGGCGATCACCGGCACCCCGTTCGCCGCCCCCGCAGCATCCATTATCGCGGTGAGCTGCGGCACTCCAACGCCGGCAACGACGCGCGTCGTGCAGATCGAGCCCGGCCCAATCCCGACTTTTATCGCGTCGGCTCCCGCATCGACGAGCGCCCGCGCCGCATCGGCCGTGGCGACGTTTCCGGCAATGACCTGGACCGAGTTGGACACGCCCTTCACGCGCTCGACCGCCGCGGCGACGTCTCGATTATGGCCATGGGCGGTGTCGATGACGATGCAGTCGCAGCCTGCGTCGATCAGCGCTTCGGAGCGGGCAAAGCCGGAATCGCCCACGGTCGTCGCGGCAGCGACGCGCAGCCGCCCCTCGCCGTCCTTGGTCGCGAACGGCGCCGCGACGGACTTCTCGATGTCCTTCACGGTGATCAGCCCGACCAGGTGATCGCCATCGTCCACGACCAGCAGCTTTTCAATCCGCCGTTCGTGGAGGATCCGGCGCGCGACCTCCTCGCTGGTCCCCAGCCCCACGGTGGCCAAATTGTCCCGGGTCATCAGCTCGCTGACCGGTTGGCGCGGGTTCTCGGCGAAGCGGACGTCGCGATTGGTGAGGATGCCGCACAGCTTCCCTGACCTGTCGACGATCGGGACGCCGCTGATGCGGTGCGACTTCATCAGCTCCAGCGCCTCCGCCAGCGTCTGGTCGGGAGTCATGCTGATCGGGTTGACGACCATCCCGCTTTCAAAGCGCTTTACCTGCCTGACCGCGCTCGCCTGCTCCTCGACGCTGAGATTGCGGTGAAGCACGCCGATCCCGCCTAATTGCGCCATGGCGATTGCCATGTCGGCCTCGGTCACCGTGTCCATCGCCGACGACAGGACCGGAATGTGCAGCGGGATCTCGCGGGTGAGGAAGGTGCGCGTGTCGGCCTGGCTCGGCAGCACGGTTGATTCGAGCGGCTGCAGCAGCACGTCGTCGAACGTCAGGCCAAGCGGAATGTCAGCGGTGTCGGTGAGTTGGGCCATATCGGCCCATGACAGGCAAAGGGTGATTCGCCAAGTCTCAGCTCAGGAGCTTGCCCGCTCCAGCACCCGCTGCGCCGCCTCGACGTGCATTCGCTCGATCATCTCGTTGTTAAAGCGCCCGGCGCCGCCGTGGAAGGCCGCGACAAGCGCTTTCGCGCGCTCGATTTCCTGGGCGCTCGGCGCAAAGGCCCGGTGGCAGGGCGCGATCTGATCCGGATGAATCAGGCTCTTGCCGTCAAAGCCGAGCTGGCGGCCCTCCTCGGCCTCCGCCAAGAAACCTTCAGGATCGTCGAGCCCATTGAACACGCCGTCGAAAGCGGCGATTCCGGTCGCGCGCGCGGCGAGCACGATCATCTGCAGTGAGGCAGAAATCGGCTCGCGCGTTGCGTCGAGCGGCAGGCGCAGATCGGCGCGGAGGTCGTTGGTCCCCGCAATAAGGCCGGCACAAGTTTGCGCGATCTCGGGCGCGGCGAGCACTCCGGCCGCGGTCTCGATCATCGCCAGCACGAGCTTTGCAGCGGTCTTGGCAACGTCGCCCGCGAGGTGCGCGGAGGCAGCGCGCGGCACGACGACGAAGTCGGCCTCGGAGCGCGCCACCGCATCGAGATCGAGCGAGTGCCATTCGCTTCCGACTCCGTTGATCCGAATCGCGACCGGCATCGGCCAGGACTCGGCTACGGCCGCGACCGCGGCGTCGCGCGCAGCCGCCTTGTCTGCGGGCTTCACCGCATCCTCGAGGTCAAGGACGACGAGGTCTGAGCTGGCGCCCCGCGCCTTGGCGATGGCACGGGGGTTGGACGCGGGCAGGAACAGGATCGAGCGCACCGCGAGCAGGTCGATCAATCCGTCGCTTTTCGCTTCCGCTTGCATCATCACCGTCGCATCATGCCCTGAACCGGGGAGGATCGAAAAGACTTATGCTGACGATATTCATGATCGCCGTTGCGGTCCTCGTGCTGCTCTACGTGATCACGGGCGTGAAAATCGTTCGACAGGGCTATCGCTACACGATCGAGCATTTCGGCCGGTTCGTGCGGGTCGCCGAGCCCGGCTTCAATTACGTGACGCCGTTCTTTTACCGCGTCGGCCGCAGAATCAACATGATGGAGCAGGTCGTCGACATTCCAGGGCAGGAGATCATCACCAAGGACAATGCGATGGTCGCCGTCGACGGCGTTGTCTTCTTCCAGGTAATCGACGCAGCCAAGGCCGCTTATGAAGTGAGCGACCTCTACAGCGCGCTCATGGCGCTCTCGACTACCAATTTGCGCACGGTGATGGGGTCGATGGACCTCGACGAGACATTGTCAAAGCGCGACGAGATCAACGCCCGCCTGCTGGCCGTGGTCGACCATGCGACCGAGCCGTGGGGCGTGAAGATCACCCGCGTTGAGCTCAAGGACATTCGCCCGCCGCAGGACATCGTCAACGCCATGACCCGGCAGATGAAGGCCGAGCGCGAAAAGCGCGCGTCGATCCTCGAATCCGAAGGCATGCGCCAGTCCGAGATCCTGCGCGCCGAGGGCGAAAAGCAGGCGCGAATCCTTCAGGCCGAGGGGCAGAAGGAAGCCGCGTTCCGCGACGCCGAAGCGCGCGAACGCTCCGCCATGGCCGAAGCCAATGCGACCAAGTCGGTCAGCGACGCGATCGAGGGCGGCAGCAGCCAGGCGATCAATTATTTCATCGCCCAGAAATACGTGGAGGCGCTGGGCAAGTTCGCGACCTCGCCTAACGCCAAGACCATATTGTTTCCGGTCGAAGCCACCCAGTTGATGGGCACGCTCGGCGGGATCGGAGAGCTCGCCCGCGAAGCGTTTGGCGATAGCGCCGCCAGGACCGTCGCGACACCGAGTGTCCAGGCCGCGCCGACGGTCCCTAGCATCAAGAAATGAGCGGCATTCATCTCGATCCGGCGTGGCTGTGGCTGATCGGCGGTGTCGTGCTGCTGATCACCGAGGTGATCGCGCCCGGTTTTTGGCTGATCTTCATCGGCGCCGCGGGCATCGCCACCGGCGTCCTGAGCCTGGTCCTTGGCCTTCCAGTCACGGTCCAGCTCGCCGTTTTCGCCATCCTGGCGTTCCTGGCGGTGCGCATCGGCGGGCGACGCTTTTATGCGTCGCGCTATGACTACAGCGCCGACCCGCTGCTCAACAACCGCGCGGCGCGCCTGCTTGGCAAAGTCGTGGTGGTGGTCCAGCCGGTCGACTCGCACGGTGGCCGAGTCCGCGTCGGCGACGGCGAATGGTCGGCGCGCGGTGGCCCCGCAGCGGCCGGCGAGCGCGTCCGGATCGTCGATATCGAGGGCAATTGCCTGAAGGTCGAGCCCGAGCACCAGCTTCCGCCGGCCTAGCGACGTCGCCGCCGTTCGCAGACCGGGCAGGCGCGGCTGTCGAGCGAGGGAATTGACCTAGAGCGCGGTGCGTGGAAGCGGCGAATCGCCGTATCCATGGGAGCCGAAGCTTGCCGCAGCCGCTGTTGACCCGCCGCGAGTCGCTGGGGGCGCTCTCCGCCACCGCCGCTATCCCACTCTTCGCCGGGGCAATGCCCGCATTCGCAGCGCCTGCCAGCGAAGCCCAGGCCAAGGCGTTGCTCGGTTCGATCGGCGGAAATCTGCTGCGCACTCAGCCCGGCGGCGCAACGACGCTCGGCATCGATGTCGGCACCCGCGCCGCTTACCGGTATCGGCTGGAAGACCGCTCGCCGGCCGGACAGGCGCGCATCGCGGCGACGCTCAAGGCCGACCTCGCGCGAGCCGAGGCGATCGACACCAGCGCACTCACCTTCCCCACCCGGACCGGCGTCGAGGTGGTGAAGAGCGCCTATCGAACAGCACTTGAAGGATTCGCCTTGCCCTATGGCGACGTTGCGGTCGGCGGCTGGCGCAATACGCCCTACGTCGTGATCCAGAATGTCGGCGCTTATATCGACACGCCGAAGTTCCTCGACGCCGAACATCCCATTGAAAACCGATCCGACGCCGAGGCCTATCTTGCTCGTCTTGCCCTCTGTCCGCTCCAGCTCGACGGCGAGCTCGGGCGGATGCGCGCCGCTCGGGCGAAGGGGCTCGTCCCGCCCGCATTCCTGATCGACAAGGCAGTCGGCCAACTGGGCATTGCGCTCGCGGACGCCAGGAACGGCGGAAACATCGTCGAATCGCTGGTCAAGCGCACAAGAGCGAAGGGCATCGCAGGGGATTGGGAATCGCCCGCGCGCCGGATCGTGACCGGACAGGTTGCGCCCGCGCTGCAGCGGCAGATCGGCGAGCTCCAGGCCGAGCGCGGCGTCGCCAACGACCTCCCCGGCATGTGGTCGCGGCCGCACGGCGAGGAATATTATCGCTGGGCGCTCAAAGCATCGACCACCACCAATTTGTCACCCGACGAGGTCCATCGCATGGGCCTCGAGCAGCTTAATGAGCTGCATGGCCGGATGGACCCGATCCTGAAGTCGCTCGGCTACACGCAAGGGACGGTTGGCGAGCGCATGCAGGCGCTGGCCAAGGACCCGCGATACAAGTTCAGCGAGGGCGACAAGGGCCGCGCCGAGATCACGGCCTATATCCAGCAGTGGCTCGCTCTGATCCGGGCGCAGCTGCCGCG
>JAXDPR010000111.1:0-10777 GCA_034668265.1 Sphingomonadales bacterium | reverse complement strand
CGTCGGCGACATCAGCTACAAAGGCGCGCTCAACGACGTCACGGGAGCGGTAAAGCTGTCGGCTCAGAAGTCGCGCATGGGGACGATCTTCGCCGACCGAACGCGGCTCGACGGCCGCTATCACCTCAACGGTAAGCGCGGCTTGTTTGAAATGGCCGGCCAATACGCGGCGGACAGTGCGGCGCTCGCGCCGAGCATGTTCGCCGGCGTGACCCAGCCGCTCGCGGCTGCTGCCAAGACTCCGATCGGACCGGTCGCGACCAGCATGGCGAACGCCGTCATCCGGACCGCGCGAAACTTCAACTCCGCCGGCCGGATCACAGTCGTCAACTTCCCCGGCGGCGGGGCGGCGCGGATCAACGAAGCAAACGTCATCGGACCGGGCGGTGCGCGGGCGCGCGTGTTCGGCGGCAGCGGCGTGACCTATTATTGGCCGTCGGGAGGCCTGAGGATCGATGGTAATCTCGAGACGGGTGGAGGGGGGCTGCCGCAGGCGCGGGTCAGCCTCAGCCAGCCGCGCGCCGGCGCACCGATGAGCGGGGTCGCCGACATCGCTCCTTATGCGGCGAACGGACAGCGGCTGGCCCTGACTCCGATCCGCTTCGGCCCGGGGCCCGGCGGCTCGACCGCGCTCAGCACCGTCGTGCAGCTCGATGGTGCCTTTCCGAGCGGGCGAGCGCAGGCGTTGCGGCTGCCGATCCAGGGGCAGATCGGCAAGGGCGGCAGCTTCGCCTTCGGGACGTCCTGCGCGGTCGTCAGCTTCAATTATCTGCAGATGAGCACGGTGCAGCTCGGGCCGACGAGATTGCCGGTTTGCCCGATCGGCTCCGCGATGGTCTCAAAGCGGGCGAACGGTCCGGTGCTGACGAGCGCGCACCTGCCAAGTCCGGTGCTGAACGGACGGCTCGGCTCCTCGCCGTTGCACCTGCAGGCGGCGAGCGGGCAGATCATCGGCCAGCAGTTCGGCTTCGATCGCCTCGCGATGCGCCTGGGCCGCGCGACCTCGCCGATCCTGTTCGACGCGGTGCGGCTGAACGGCAGGCTTGGCGGCCCGGCGATCAACGGGACGTTCACCGGTGCGACCGCTTCAATCGGCAAGGTCCCGCTGCTGCTCAGCGACGGCGTCGGCAAGTGGCTCTACCGGAACAAGGATCTCACCGTCGACAGCTCCGCGATAGTCTCGGACCGCGACCCCAATCCGCGCTTTTATCCGCTCAAGAGTGACAACGTGCACTTCACCATCGCCGGCGATTATGTCCGCGCGACCGGCGCGCTGCATCACCCTGCGACCGGCACGCTCGTCACCGACGTCCAGATCGAGCACCAGCTCTCGACCGGAGCCGGGCACGCGCTGCTCGACGTGCCTGGGCTGGCGTTCGGGCCGAACCTCCAGCCCGACCAGCTGAGCCGGCTGACTGAAGGGGTGGTTGCGCTCGTCAACGGGACCGTTCGGGGGCAGGGACGGATCGATTGGGCGTCGGGCGGAAAGGTGGCGTCCACCGGCGACTTCTCGACCGCCGGCATGGACCTCGCCGCGCCGTTCGGGCCGGTCGCCGGCCTCACGACCACTCTCCATTTCACTAACCTGCTGGAGCTCGAGACCGCACCGCACCAGGTCGCAACCGTGGCCTCGATCAACCCCGGAATCACCGTCACCGACGGCGTCATCCATTACCAATTGCTGCCCCACAACCTCGTCCGGGTCGAGCGCGGCGAATGGCCGTTCATGGGCGGACGCCTGATTCTTCGCGAAACCGTCCTCAACTTCGGCAGCCCAAGCGCCAAGCGGCTGACGTTCGAGCTCGCCGGGTTCGACGCCAAGCAGTTCATCGACAGCCTCGGCTTCCAGGGGATCGAGATCACCGGCACGTTCGACGGCGTCCTGCCCATGATCTTCGACGAAAATGGCGGGCGGATCGTCGGCGGACGGCTCGATTCCCGAACGCCGGGCGGACGGCTCCACTACACCGGCACCAAGCCCAAGGGCATGGCGGCGGGGCTCGCCGTCGGCCTCTTGAGCGACATCCGCTACCGCTCGATGATCATCCGCCTCGATGGGGACCTTGCCGGCGAGTTCGCGACGCGCCTGACGGTCGACCAGGTCTCGCTCGGGCCGAGCCACGGCCTGCTCGCGGGCCTCGCGCGATCGGCCTTCAGCAAGCTCCCGATCCGCTTGAATGTGAACATCAACGCGCCGTTCCGAGCGCTCATCCAGATGTCCAAGGGCTTCAGGGACCCGACCCAGGCCATCGCGCCAGTGATGCCGTTCCCGGTCGATTCGCCCGCGCTCAAGGTCGAGGTGCTGAGCACGGTCAAGGAGGAGCAGCAAAGCAGCCCGAAGCCCGTCTCGCCCGGCGCGCCCCCCGCACAATCACCACCACCCGGAGGAACCAAGTGAAACGAACCTCAATCGCTCTGAAACTCGCTGCTTTGTCGGCGGCGCTGCCGCTCAACGGCTGCATCACCGTCAAGCCGCCCGACAAGCCGATCGAGATCAACCTCAATGTCGCCATCCGGCAGGAGGTGCTGGTCCGCCTGCAGCAGGACGTGCAGCAGATGATCAACAAGAACCCGCAGGCATTTCCGCCGGCGCCGACCAAGCCATGAAGCCGCCCGGCTGGCTATTCGGGCTGGCATTGCTGGCAGGCGGGGCGACTGCGTCGGCGCAACCCGCGCCGCTCGCGCTCGCCATCCGGGCGGGTCAGGTCGGCGAGCGCTTCGATGGCTATATGGGCTTTGTCGTTCCGCCCTCGCCCGAGGTCAGGCGGCAGGTCGCGGCGGTCAACCTCCGCCGCCGCAACCTGTACATCGAGCTTGCCGGCCGCCGGAACGTCAATCCGGCAGTGGTCGGGGTGGCGACCGGCTGCCAGCTGCTGCGTCAGCTGAGCCCCGGCGAGGCCTATCTTCTACCGGACGGCAAGTGGCGGCGCTGGACCCCAGGCCAGCAGGCGCCCGTACCCGAGCAATGTGGATAATGTGCGTGACCGGGGCCGCGGTTGACACTCCGCGGCCTCGTTCATAAAGGAACGGCGCCTTGGCGGTGTCGCTTTCCGCCATGTTTCTCGCCCCGGTCTGGCCCTTGGATTTCAGCCACGGGCGACGCACAGGGGAGACGCATGGCAGAGGACGAGATCGACGAGGTCCCGAAGCTTCCACCAGATGCGCGGCTCGGATCGCTCGATGAGCGATTGAAGCGGGCCGAGCATGTGGAAGGCGAGCGGCGGCCTAAGGCAGCGCCTTCTTCCGCGGTCGTTCGATCTCGGGGAATGCGAGTGGCGCAGGGCCTTGTCGGAATGCCGTTGGGCGGCGCCATCATCGGCTGGCTGCTCGATCGGCTATTCCACACGGCGCCGTGGATCATGCTGGCACTGATGTTCATCGGTTTCGGCGGCGCGGTTTGGGACGCAATGAAGACTTTTGGCCAAAGCGCCGACAGGGATGCAAGGAACTAACGTGGCGGTTGAGAGCAAGATCGACCCGATGCAGCAGTTCCAAATTCACCCGATATTCGGGGAATTGGGACCCAATAACCCGTTCGCTTTCACCAATAGCTCCCTGTGGATGCTGGTGCTACTGGCGCTGATCACGGGCTTCATGATTCTCGGCATGCGGCGCGAACTGGTTCCGGGTCGCTGGCAGGCTGCAGCGGAGAGCCTGGTCGGCGCACTGGACTCCATGGTCGTGACCAGCATCGGCCCGAAAGGGCGGAGCTACCTGCCATGGGTATTCACCTCTTTCATTTTCATCCTGTTCGCCAATTTCGTGGGCTCGATGCCGTTCGCGATTGTGCCGGGAGCCCATCCGTTCACGGTCACGAGCCAGTTTACCGTCACCGGATCGATGTCGATCATCAGCTTCCTTATCGTGCTGGGAGTTGGTTTCTGGAAGCACGGGCTGCATTTCCTGTCGCTGTTCTGGCCGAAGGGTATGCCTGTCGGCCTCAAGCTGCTGATCGCGCCGATCGAATTCATCAGCTTCATGGTGCGGCCGTTCAGCCTAGGCCTTCGACCCTTTATCGCCATGTTCGCCGGCCACATCCTGCTCGACGTATTCGGCAACTTTATCGTGCAGGGCTTGAACGCGGGCGGGGGCGGCTACGTCGTCTCGATTTTGTGCTTCCTGTTCGTCACCTTCATCAACGCCCTTGAGCTATTGGTGGGTGCGATCCAGGCCTATGTGTTCGCGCTCTTGACGTCGATGTACATCAACGACGCGGTCAACCTTCACTAAGATCTTCGGCCTTTTTCAAGGAGTAAAACAATGGATCTCGCTTCTGCACAGGTTATCGGCGCCGGTCTCGCCGCTATTGGCGTCGGCGCTGCGGCGGCCGGCGTTGGGGCCGTTTTCGGCAACTTCCTTCAGGGTGCGTTGCGCAACCCCGCAGCCGCCGATGGGCAGTTTCCGCGCTTAATTTTCGGTTTCGCCGCCGCCGAACTACTCGGCCTCATGGCGTTCGCCGTGGCGATGATCATCCTTTACGCCCGGTGATTGCAGGCGACGGTGGCCAAACATGGGGTCGTAAGAGTCTGAAATGCCTCAGCTAACTCAGCTTTCGGATGTCATCCTGTCGCAGCTCTTCTGGCTCGCGATTACTCTTGGATTCATCTATTTCGTCATCGGTAGAGGGATGGTGCCCAAGATCTTGTCCACCGTTGACGCGCGAGACAAGCGCATTGCTGACGATCTGGCCGCTGCCGAGCGGGCACGTGCCGATGCCGACGCGACTGAAGAGGCGTATCGGTTGCGCATGGATGCAAGCCGTGCCGAAGCGAGTAAGCTCACGCTCGCAGCGAAAGCATCCAGCGCGAAGGCGACTGAACAGACGCTAGCGAAGGCAAACGCGGTGATCGAGGAGCGATTAGCCAGCGCTGCGGAGCGGATTAACTCGCGCCGCCTGCAGGCGCTGGACGAAATTCAGGGCGCTGCCGCAGACCTGACGCAGGTCATTGTGTTGAAGGTTGCGGCGATGACTGTCGATCGGCCGGCGGTCGAAGCGGCGGTGGCGATGGTGCGGACCGATGCATAATCTACTCTTGGTCTCGACCGCTGTTGCCGGTGCGGCGAGCGAACATGAGGCGGAAGCCACTGCCTGGGGCCTCAATGCCGGCGGCTGGGTCGCGATCGCGATGCTCGTCGTTATCGGGCTGATGATCTGGCAGAAGGTGCCGAGCTTGATCGCGGGTGCGCTCGACAGCAAGATCGCGCTGATCCGCGATCAGCTCGCCGAAGCCGAATCGCTGCGCAAGGAAGCCGAAGCGCTCAAGGCGGAATATGAGGCCAAGACGGCCTCGGCCGACAAGGATCGCGAGGCTCTGTTGGAGCGCGCGCGGCACGAGGCCGATGAGATCATCGCCAAGGCCAAGACCGACGCCGAGGCACTGATCGAGCGCCGTACCCGCATGGCCGAGGAGAAGATCGCGGCCGAGGAGCGGGCCGCGGTCGAGCAGGTCCGTGCCGCCGCCGCCGATGCCGCCGCCAAGGCCGCCGCCCGGCTCATCGCCGAGCGCCACGACGCCGCCACCGACGCCAAGCTGGTGGATCAGGCGATCAAGGAAATCGCGGGGCGCTAAGCCTTACTGCTGGTGCTGGCCACCGGGTTGCGCCACGCCTTCCAACGCCTGCTCGGCCGTGTCGATAGCGCCCTCGCGCGCGAGGTCGCCGAGGCTGACGATGCCGCACAGCCTTTCCTGCTCGTCGATGACGGGCAGCCGCCGCACCTGGGCCTCGCTCATCTTGCTTGCCACCTCGTCGCAATCGTCGTCGATCCGGGCGCAGACGATGTCGTTGGTCATGAGCTCGCGAACCGGCGTGTCCGGGCCGTGTCCCTGTGCGACGCCGCGCACGGCGATGTCACGATCGGTGATCATGCCAATCAGCCGGTCGCCCTCCGTTACGGGAATGGAGCCCGCATCCGCATTGAGCATGAAGGTTGCGGCCTGCTGGGCCGATTGCTCGGGTCGGATGGTCTGGACGTCGCGCGTCATCACTTCGCTGACTTTCATGAGCCTTCTCCTCCTGCTGGAATTTCGCTCGTCAAACGAATGGCTTGGAAGCGTCGTTCCTGTCGTTACGGCACATTCTCGGTCAGGAGGTCGTAGGTCGCGACCAGCTCGTCCTTCTGGTTGAACACCTCGACGGCCCAGCGGACGACGCCCGTTTCGTCGCTCTTCAGCGATTTCGAACGGACGGTGAGCTCCACGCGCAGCGAATCATCCGGATAGAGCGGCGTCAGGAAGCGCAGGTTTTCGAGGCCGGTATTGGCCAGCACGGGCCCCGGATCCGGGTCGACGAACAGGCCTGCGGCGAAGCTCAGGATCAGATAGCCGTGCGCGACGCGGCCTTCGAAGATCGGCGATGCCTTCGCTGCTTCCTCGTCCATGTGGGCGTAGAATTTGTCGCCAGTGAACTCGGCGAAATGCTCGATATCCTCGATGCTGACGGTGCGGCTTGGCGTTTTCCAGGTGTCGCCGATGTGAAGCTCGCTCATATTCAGCCGGAAGGGGTGGACGTCGATGATGTGCTTGGGTGCGCCGGGCACATATTGCTCGGTGATCGCGGCGATCATCGCCGGCGAGGACTGGATCGCGGTGCGCTGCATGTAATGCTTGACCCCGCGGACGCCGCCCATCTCCTCGCTTCCGCCCGCGCGACCGGGGCCGCCGTGAACCAGCACCGGCAGCGGCGAGCCATGGCCGGTCGATTCGGCCGCGTTGTCGCGATTCAGCACCAACATCCGCCCGTGAAAGGCCGCGGCGCCCTGGACGAAGTCTCGCGCTGCGTCGGGTGAATGGGTGAACAGCGACAGGACGAGACTGCCCCTCCCGCGGTTGGCGAGCGAAATCGCGTCGGCCATGTCCTTGTACGGCATGATCGTGGAAACCGGACCGAAGGGCTCGCAGTCGTGGACCGCGTCATTGCCCCACGGATCGTCGGTCCTGAGCAGGACGGGCGGAAGGAAGGCGCCGCCCTGAATGGGCGGCTCGGCATTGGGGTCGCCCGCGACAATGCGCGCCCCGGCCGCTTCGAGCTCAGCGATCTTCTCGCGCACGTCGTCGCGCTGGCTCACACTGACCAAGGCGCCCATGCGCGTGTTCTCGGCCCGGGGATCCCCTACTTTGGTCTTGGCCAGCCGCTCGCCGAGCGCCTCCTCGACCGCGTCGAGATATTGGGCGGGCGCCATGGCGCGGCGGATCGCGGTGCATTTCTGCCCCGCCTTGACCGTCATCTCGGTCGCGACCTCCTTGATGAACAGGTCGAATTCGGGCGTGCCCGGCGCCGCGTCGGGCCCGAGAAGCGAGGCGTTGAGGCTGTCCTGTTCGGCGACGAAACGCACCGATTCCCTGACGACATTCGGGTGCGATTTGAGCTTCAGTGCCGTGTGCGCGGAGCCGGTGAAGCTGACCACGTCCTGCCCGGTCAAATGGTCGAAAAGATCGCCGACGCCGCCGACGATCAGCTGGATCGCGCCTGGCGGAAGGACATTCGCTTCGGTCATCACGCGGAACGCGGCTTCGGCGAGATAGGCGGTAGCCGATGCCGGTTTCACGATCGCGGGGACGCCCGCGAGCAAGGTGGGCGCCAGCTTCTCCAGCATTCCCCAGACCGGGAAGTTGAAGGCGTTGATGTGCACTGCCGCGCCCTGCAGCGGCGTGTAGATGTGCTGGCCGACGAACGTGCCGTTCTTCGACAGGCCCTCGAGCTGCCCGTCGAGGAGGACGTGCGCGTCGGGAAGCTCGCGGCGACCCTTTGACGAGAAGGAGAAGAGCGTGCCCGCGCCGCCCTCAATATCGATCCAACCGTCCTTGCGCGTCGCGCCGGTCAGATAGTTGAGCTCGTACAGCTCCTCCTTGCGGGCCATGATCGCAAGGCCCAGCGCTTTCACCATCCGCGCGCGTTCGTGAAACGTGAGCTTGCGGAGGGCGGGGCCGCCGACCTCGCGCGCGTGGCGGAGCATGGCGCCGAAATCGATTCCGGCCGACCCGGTCATGGCCACGGGCGCGCCGTCGATCGCGCTCGGGATCTCGGCAAGGTTGCCGTCGCCCGCAACCCAGCGGTCGCGCTCGTAATTTAAGAGCTTGAGAGTTTTCATGCGCGCCCCTTAGAGGAAGTTGTGGGCGAGCAGGAGAGGGGCCGATGATCGAACCGGTGCGGCCGATTGCACTTTCCGACATTGAGGCGGCACGCGAGCGGATCTCGGGCACGGTCCTGAGGACGCCGCTGGTCAAGTTGGAGCTTGGACCCAACGCGCCCGACATCCGCCTCAAGCTGGAGAACCTCCAGCCGACAAACGCTTACAAGATCAGGGGCGGCGCCAACGCCGTCGCGGCGCTGTCCGACGAGGCGAGGGCGCGCGGCGTCTGGACGATCAGTGCCGGCAACGCGGGGCAGGGCGTGGCTTATGCCGCTCGCGCGTTCGGGATTCCCTGTACCGTCGTTGCGATCGAGACCGCGCCGCAGACCAAGCTCGACCGCATGCGCGCGCTCGGCGCGACCATCGTGCCTGTGTCCTACGATCGCGCCTGGGTTGCGGTCGAGAGCCACGAATTCCCTGGCATCGACGCGACCTTCGTTCACCCGTTCGACAATCACGACTTCATCGCCGGCCACGGAACGATGGGGCTCGAGATCCTCGAAGACTGCCCTGAGGTCCGGACGGTGATCTGCGCGATTGGCGGCGGCGGGCTGATCACCGGCGTCGGCAGCGCCATCAAGGCGAAGAAACCCGACGCGAAGGTGCTCGGCGCCGAGCCCGAGACGGCTGCGCCCTACGCCCTCTCGCTGCGCGAAGGCGGCCCACAGAAATTCCTCGACTGGCAGGCGAGCTTCGTCGACGGCGCCGGCGGCCAGAGCGTAACGGAGCGGATGTGGCAGCGCATGCGGCCGGTGACCGACGGGGCGATCACGGTCACGCTAAAGCAGACCGCCGAGGCGATGCGGATCATTGCAGAGAAGTCGCGCACCATCGCCGAAGGTGCGGGGGCGTTGTCGCTTGCGGCGGCGCTCAGCGACCGCTCGCTCGACGGACCGATCGCCGTCGTCGTGTCCGGCGGCAATATCGACCTGGACAAGTTCGCGGAACTGATCGCGAGTTAGGGCAGCATCCTGAGGTCAAAGCGGTTGGCGGTCGGGTGGCTGCTCGACAGCCCGCCGTCGACCACGAGCGCCGTGCCGTTGACGTAGCTCGCTTCATCGGAGGCGAGGTACAACGCCGCCTTGGCAATCTCCTGCGGCTCGCCGCCGCGCTGCAGCGGATTAAGCTCGCCGAGGCGCTCCTCGCGGCCGGTGGCCCGCGCCAGCTCGTAGAGTGGTTTGGTCATGCCGGTCTCGATCAGGCCAGGGCAGATGGCGTTCACCCGGACACCCGACCCCGACAGCTGCTGTGCCGCATTTTGGACGAGGTTGATGACGCCCGCCTTGGACGCCGAATATGCGGCGCTGCCAGCGCCTGAACGAAGCCCGGCAACGCTTGCGGTGCAGATGATCGAGCCGCCGCCGCGAGTGGCGATCAGCGGACCCGCATATTTGAGCGCCAGGAACGGGCCGATCAGGTTGACGCGAAGAATCTCCGCCCAGTCCTGCTCCGTCTGCTCGGCGATGGTTGCGAAGCCGCCGGAGATGCCGGCATTGGCGAAGAAGATGTCGAGCCCGCCATGATCGCGCGCGACCTGGTTGACGAGGTCGCGCACCGCTTCCTCGCTTCCCGCATCGGATTGCACGTCGGCGCCCTCGTCGGCGTCGGCGCCGACCACGGTTGCGCCCTCGCCGCGGAACAATTCGACCGTCGCCTTGCCGATCCCCGATGCCGCGCCGGTGACGATCGCGACCTTGCCTGCCAGCCTGTCCATGATGCCCCTAATAGCCAACTGACACTGTTGCTGATAGGCGGCGCCGATGGATTTCAGCCTTGGCTCCGGCGAGACAGAATGGCGCGACCGCGTCCGCGCGTTCATGGACGAACATGTCCGTCCTCGCACCGGCGACTATGACGCCCAGCAGCGCGACGGCGAGCGGTGGAAGGTCCTTCCCGTCGTCGAGGAGCTGAAGGCGAAAGCCCGCTCCGAAGGCCTCTGGAACCTGTTCATGCCTCCGTCCCACGGCGCGACGCCGGTGGACGACAGCTTCAAATTCGACGGCCCGGCGCTCAGCAACCTCCAGTACGCCTTCTGCGCCGAGGAAATGGGCCGCATCATGTGGTCGTCGGAGGTGTTCAACTGCTCCGCGCCGGACACCGGGAACATGGAGGCCATCAACCGCTACGGCACGCGTGAGCAGAAGGACGAATGGCTAAGGCCGCTGATGGAGGGCGAGATCCGCTCGGCGTTCCTGATGACGGAGCCGGACGTCGCCTCGTCCGACGCGACCAACATCAAGTGCCGCATCGAAATGCGCGGCAACGAATATGTCGTCAACGGCCGAAAATGGTGGTCGAGCGGCGCCGGCGACCCGCGCTGCAAGGTCGCGATCCTGATGGGCAAGACCGATCCCGAGGCCGACGGTCACAAGCAGCAGTCGATGATCCTCATGCCACTCGATGCGCCCGGCGTCACAATCAAGCGGCACCTGCCGGTGTTCGGTTATGACGACGCGCCCCACGGCCACATGGAAATCCAGCTCGACGACGTGCGCGTGCCGCCGTCGAACATGCTGCTCGGCGAGGGCCGGGGGTTCGAGATCGCGCAGGGCCGTCTTGGCCCGGGCCGGATCCACCATTGCATGCGGACGATTGGAGCTGCCGAAGAAGCGCTCGATGCAATGACAAAGCGGCTGATGTCACGCA
>JAXDPR010000110.1:0-7529 GCA_034668265.1 Sphingomonadales bacterium | reverse complement strand
TCGATCGGCATCTCAATCATGGCGACCCTCCTGACCCGGAACATTCAGCTTGGCGACGCCCGCCTTTTGTCGCCATCCGTCCATCAGGCGACGCCGCTGTTGCAGCGGCAAGTGGCCATGATTGCGTACGTCCATGATTTCCAGCTGATGGCGGTGCTGACACTTTGCACGTTGCCCCTGCTGTTCCTCTTACAGCCGTTCCGGGGGACGAATCCTGCAACCGAGTCATAAATTACATAACCGTCATCCGATGCACGGAGGGCCGTTAGGCTCACGCCCGTAAAAGGGCATTTGTCGGGTCGCGCAGTCCCCCGGGATCCCGCCCCTCCCCCGCCCAACCGGGCGACCGCGCGCCCGACAACAGCCAGAATCATCAAATCCCGTTCAACCGGCAGCGGCACCCTCCAGGTGCGGAGCGCGGTCGAGAATGATTTCCTCAAGGTCCCGAGAACAAGAAGGTCTCGGCCTACTTCACGCTTGCCGCGGAGATTCGTCGGAGCCTGCGACGCTCGCACAACGTTAAGCTTACGGATTCGTCATCTCTTGCACGCCGGGAGGACAGGCTCGGCCGCGTAAGAAAGACGGGTCGGTTGCCCGGGCCGGTTCGAGACTGTCGCCCCCGGCTCACCGGTTCGCGCGACCGACAACCCAGATTTGGAGCTCCACATGCGCATCGGATTCATTGGCCTTGGACATATGGGCCGCGGAATGGCCGGAAGCCTGATCAAGGCCGGCCATGAGGTGACCGTGTTCAACCGCACGCCCGGCAAGTCCGCCGACCTCGAAGCCGCCGGCGCGAAGGCTGCGGCCAACATCGGCGAGGCTTGCGACGGCGACGTCGTCTTTACGATGCTGTCGAACGACGAGGCCGTCGAGAGCGTCGTCTTCGGTAAGCCGGGAATCCTCGATAGCTTGCGAAAAGGGGCCGTTCACGTCTCTTCCAGCACGATCAGCATCGAACTGTCGGATCGCCTCGCAGCCGCGCACGCCGAAGCCGGTCAGGGCTATGTTGCGGCGACCGTTCTTGGACGGCCGAACCTCGCCGCCGAAGGACAGCTGTTCGTGATCGCTGCCGGTGTAGACGAAGCGGTCAACGCAGTCGCGCCTCTTCTCAATGCCGTTGGGCGCCAGACGACGCGCTTCGGCACCAAGCCGAGCAACGCCAATATGGTCAAGCTAAGCGTCAACTTCCTCTTCGCTTCGGTCATGGAATCACTCGGCGAAGCGGTCGCACTCATCGCCAAGGGTGGCATCGACAAGGCGGACTATGTCGAGTTCCTGACCACGACAATGTTCAATGCGCCAGCCTACAAGATCTATGGCGAGATCGCGATCTCGGACGACCCGGCGCCGGTCGGTTTCGCGGCGCCGCTCGGGTTCAAGGATATCCGCCTGGCGATTGCGGCGAGCGAGAAGCTCGGCGTTCCCATGCCCCTGCTCAGCCTTCTTCACGATCGCTTCGTCGAGCTGATGGCCAGCGGCGGCGAGCACATGGACTGGTCCGCCATCGGCAAACTCGCGCAGCGCGACGCGCGCATGCTCGACCTCGCGGCCTGACGGAAGGAATTTCGTGGAACAGGTTCAACTCGGAGATTCGGGAATCAGATCTTCCCGAATCGGCCTCGGCACCTGGGCCATCGGCGGCTGGATGTGGGGCGGCAGTGACGAGCGAGAGTCGATTGCGACCATCCGGTCCGCGGTCGAGCGCGGTATCAGCCTCATCGACACTGCCCCGGTCTACGGCTTTGGCCGGTCGGAGGAGATCGTCGGCGAAGCCCTGGTTGGAATCCGCGACAAGGTGGTGATCGCGACCAAGTGCGGCCTCGGCTGGCAGGACGGCAAGCCGTATCGCGATTCGCGGCCGGAAAGTCTGCGCAGTGGCGTCGAGGATTCGCTCCGCCGCTTGCGCGTTGATACTATCGACCTGATGCAAGTCCATTGGCCGGACTTCGAAATCCCCATCGAGGACGCGGCGCGCGCGCTTGATGACCTTCGCCGCGAAGGCAAGATTCGCGCCATCGGCGTCAGCAATTTCTCGCCCGATCAGATGGATGCATTCCGGGCGGTGGCTCCGCTCGCATCGGTGCAGCCGCCATACAATCTGTTCGAGCGAGAAATCGAAGCGGACGTCCTGCCTTATGCCCGGAGAACCGGCCTCACCATGCTCTGCTACGGCGCGCTCTGCCGCGGCCTGTTGTCGGGACGCATGACTGCGGCTCAGCAATTCGCGGGCGACGATCTGCGCAAGGTCGACCCGAAGTTCCAGCAGCCGCGCTTCGATCAGTATCTGGCTGCGGCAGACGCGTTGAAGTCGCTCGCCCGGCAGCGGTTCGGCAAGTCGCTGCTCGCGCTGGCAATTCGCTGGGTGCTGGACCAGGGACCGACCATTGCCCTGTGGGGTGCGCGTCATCCGGGGCAACTCGATCCCATGGCCGAAATCGACGGCTGGACGATCGATGCTGAAGCCAAGGCCGAGATCGACCGCATTCTTGAGCGGACGATCACCAATCCCGCGTCGCCGGCGTTCATGGCGCCGCCAGTCACTCGCCCGGCCGGCGTCGATGCTGCCGGGGCGGAACCCGAAATGGCAAATTGAAGGGAGCAAGCGCGATGAACACGGAAGAACTGCTGATCCTGCGCAATGAAGAGCTGGGAACGCCGACGGACCTGTCGAGCGACGCTGTCCGCGATATTTCCGGCGCGCTCAACGCGCTCCTCGCCGACATGTTCGCGCTCTATGTGAAGACGAAGAACTTCCACTGGCACGTGTCGGGCCCGCACTTCCGCGACTTCCACCTAATGCTCGACGAGCAGGCGGACCAGATCTTCGCGACTACGGACCCGATCGCCGAGCGCGTGCGCAAGATCGGCGGGACGACGCTCAAGTCGATCGGCCAGATTGCGGCGCGGAAGCGGCTGCTCGACAATGACGCCGAGTTCGTCACTCCCCGCGACATGCTCGCCGAGCTGCGCGACGACAACAAGCAGCTCGTTTCTGAAATGCGGCGCACGCACGAGGTTTGCGAGCAATATAATGATGTGGCGACGACCAGCCTGATCGAAGTGTGGATCGACGAAGCCGAGCGCCGGACCTGGTTCCTCTACGAATCGACGCGGTCGACCGAGGGCTGAGCCATGACGGACTCAACTTCAGCGGCTACGCGCGGCGTCGACGACAATCAACCGGAGGGTCATATGCCCAGCACCCGAATCCACAAGAGTCCGCTCCTCTTTCATCCGCCGTTCGTAGCGGCCGGCGGCGCGCTGTTGATCGCCGCTTTCGTCACCGACCTGATGTATTATCAGACGGCGCAGATGCAGTGGGCCAACTTCTCGGTCTGGCTGATCACCGGCGGACTCATGCTCGCGCTGATCGCGGCGATATTCCTGCTGATCGATGTCCTGCGGGGACGCACCGGGCCGCTCCACAGGGCCGAGTTCATCGGGCTCGTGCTCGTTGCCGTGTTGTCGATCTTCAATGCCTTCATCCACAGCCGCGACGCGTGGACCTCGGTCGTGCCCCAAGGGATCACGATCTCGGCCGTCGTCGCCATCGTCCTGCTGGCCATGAGCTTCCGCGGATGGAGCGTCACGGCTGCTCGGGCGCCCGTCCAGGAGGATCGGCGATGACCGCCCTTTCGCTTCGTGCGCCGTCCCTGATCGTTCTCGCCGCGCTCGCGGGCTGCGCGCCGAATGGCGGGGACCCGAGCAAGCAATATGGCGCCAACCCCGAACTGCCCAAGCCGCAGCAATATGTGATGCCGCCGTTTAGCGTGCCGCTCTACGTTGGCTGGAAGGCGGGCGAGACGCCCACCGTCCCACGCGGGCTGCAGATCCAGGCGATGGCGACCGGGTTCGAACATCCGCGCGTGATCTATCCGCTGCCCAACGGCGATGTTCTGGTGGTCGAGGCCAATGCGCCCCCGACCGTGCTTTTCCGGCCGAAGGACTATCTCAACGGTCCGATCGTCAATCGAGCGGGCGCCGGCGCGCCCGGTGGCAATCGCATCACCTTGCTGCGCGACGCCAATGGCGACGGCAGGCCCGAGCTGCGGACCATCTTCCTCGATCATCTCAATTCGCCGTTCGGGATCACTTTGGTCGGGAACACGCTGTACGTCGCCAACACCGACGGCATCGTGCAATTCCCCTACACGCCGGGCGAGACGCGGATCACCCAACCTGGCGTTCAGCTGACCGACCTGCCGGCGGGCCCAATCGATCACCACTGGACCAAGTCGCTCGTCGCCAGCCCGGACGGGTCGAAGCTCTATGTCGGCGTCGGATCCAACAGCAACATCACCGAAAACGGGATCGACGTCGAATATGGCCGCGCCGCCATCTATGAAGTCGACCGGCTGACCGGCGCCAAGCGCATTTACGCGTCGGGCACCCGCAATCCGACCGGTGTCGCGTTCGAGCCGCAGACCAAGAAGCTGTGGGCGATCGCCAACGAACGCGATGAGATCGGCCCCGACCTGGTGCCCGACTATCTGACCTCGGTGAAGGAAGGCGGCTTCTATGGCTGGCCCTATAGTTATTACGGGCAGCACGTGGACATCCGCGTCCATCCGCAGCGGCCGGACCTGGTGGCGAAGGCGATCCCGCCCGATTATGCGCTGAGCTCGCACGTCGCGCCGCTCGGCCTGACCTTCAGCACGGGCCAGCGGCTGGCGCCGGCAATGGCCAACGGCGCGTTCATCGGCGAGCACGGCAGCTGGGACCGCACGCCGCTCAATGGCTACAAGGTCGTGTTCGTGCCGTTTGCCAACGGCCGGCCGAGCGGTCCGCCGCGAACATTGGTCAACGGCTTCCTCGCGCCGGACGGCAAGTCCGTTCACGGCCGGCCGGTCGGCGTCGCCATCGATCGCACCGGCGCTTTGCTCATCGCCGACGATGCCGGCAACACCGTTTGGCGCGTCAGCCGAGCCGGCTAACGGGTCCGCGCGACATGTGAGGTATGGAAGGAGATCGGCCATGACGGGCTTTTCGCTTTGGACAACCTCGGCATTGCTTGCCCTTTGCGCCCTTGCTGCCTGCGATCAAAAGGGCGGCGATCCGATGCGGCAGTACGGGCCCAACCCGTACCTGCCCGAGCCGCACCAATATTTGCTCCCGCCGATGAGCGTTCCCCAGGCGATCGGTTGGAAGCCGGGCGAAGCTCCGACTGTTCCGGCCGGCCTTCGCATCCAGGCCATGGCAACCGGCCTTTTGCACCCGCGCATCGTCTACACTTTGCCCAACGGGGACGTGCTGGTGGTCGAGAGCAACGGCCCCGGCACCGTGCCGTTCCGGCCCAAGGATTATTTCACGGGCCCGATCAAAGGCATCGCCGGCGCCGGCGCAAAGGGCGGAAACCGGATCACCCTGTTGCGGGATGCCAATGGCGACGGGGTGCCCGAGCTGAAGACAATCCTCGTCGACCATCTCCACTCGCCTTACGGAGTCGCTTATGTCAGCGGCACGCTCTACGTCGCCAACACCGACGCGATTCTCGCCTTCCCATTCACACCGGGGCAGACCCGGATCACCGCGCCGGGCGTCCAGCTGACGGACCTGCCCGCGGGCCCGATCGATCACCACTGGACCAAGTCGATGGTCGCCAGCCCCGATGGGTCGAAGCTCTATGTCGGTGTCGGCTCCAACAGCAACATCACCGAAAATGGCATGGCCGTCGAGCAAGGACGAGCCGCGATCTACGAGGTCGACCGGCTGACGGGCGCCAAGCGCATCTATGCGTCGGGTACGCGCAATCCGACCAACCTCGCGATCCAGCCGGGGACGGGCCAGCTGTTCGCGGTGGTCAACGAGCGCGACGAGATCGGACCCGACCTCGTCCCCGACTATCTGACTTCCGTCAAAGAGGGCGCCTTCTACGGCTGGCCTTACAGTTATTGGGGGCAGCATGTGGACGTGCGGGTCCATCCCCAAAACCCGGCGATGGTGGCGAAGGCGATCAAGCCCGATTACGGGCTCAGTTCGCACGTCGCGGCGCTTGGGGTGACGTTCAGCCAGGGCGAGACACTGTCGCCGGCTTTTGCCAATGGCGCATTCGTTGGCGAGCATGGCAGCTGGGACCGAAGCCCCCTGAACGGATATCAGGTGATCTTCGTGCCATTCGCGGGCGGCCGTCCCAGCGGGAGGCCGATCACCGTGGTCGGCGGTTTCCTCGCATCCGATCACAAGACGGTTCACGGGCGGCCAGTCGGCGTCACCCTCGACCGCACCGGCGCCCTGCTCATCGCCGACGACGTCGGCAATATCGTGTGGCGCGTCTCTGCCGCGTGATCCTGCCTGCTTAGGAATAGGAGCCGTCCTATGAACCATGACAAATATCGTCCTCCCGTCAGCTTTGGGCTCGGCGGAGTCTCGCTCGGCAATGAATTCGAGTTCGTCACCGACGCGCGGGCCGAAGAGACTCTCGAAGCCGCGTGGGAAGCCGGCGTGCGCTACTTCGACACGTCGCCCTGGTACGGGCTCGGCCTTTGCGAGCGCCGCTTCGGCCGTTTCCTCCACCAAAAGCCTCGCGACGAATATACTTTGTCGACCAAGGTCGGGAAGCTCCTGAAAGCGTCACCCGCCAACGAGGCGAAGAAGTATTTCCCCTTCACGACATCACCTAACGATCCGCTGTACGACTATAGCGCGGACGGCGTGCGCCGGTCGGTCGAAGATAGTCTGCAAAGGCTGGGCGTCGACCGCATCGACATGCTCTTCGTGCACGATTTGTCGCCGGACAACATATGGCTGCCGGAAAGCTGGAAAACGCTGTTCGAGGTCGCCGAAAAGGGCGCTTTTCGAGCACTTTCCGAGATGCGCGACGAGGGCATGATCAAAGGGTGGGGAATGGGCGTCAATTGCCCCGAGCCGATCCTCAAATGCCTGGAAGTCGCGGATCCCGACATCTGTCTTCTGGCCAGCCAATATTCGCTGGCGGATCACAAACATGCGCTCGAGGAAGTCTTTCCCAAGGCACGCCGAGCAGGGATCAGCTTCGTCATCGGCTCATCGCTCAACGCCGGCTTTCTCGCCGGCAAGCCGCGTTACAATTACGGTGCTGAGAATTACCGCATCCCAGAGGACAAGCTAGAGAAGCGCCGGGCGCTGCAGCGGGTCGCCGATAGCCACGGCGTCGACCTTCGCACTGCCGCGCTGCAATTCAGTGCGGCGCCCAATGTGGCAGCCGCATTGATCGTTGGCGCAGCCAGCCCCGCGCAGGTGCTTGCCAATGCCACCGCAATGAAGACGAAAATACCGCCGGACTTCTGGCAGGAGCTCAAGTACGCCGGGCTGATCGACGACGCCGCGCCGGTTCCGCAGGCCGAACTAGAACCGGCCTGATCGCCAGCCCGGAGCCTAAAGCTGCGTACCGGCAATCATGCCTACGCCATAGGTAATGCCGATCGCGATTACGCCGCCGATCACGTTTCGTGCGATCGAGGGCACAGCAGGCATCCGGCCAAGCCTGGCCGCGATCCCGCCGGTCAGTCCGAGGGCGATCACGACGGCAATCCCCGAGATCCAGATTG
>JAXDPR010000109.1:0-6464 GCA_034668265.1 Sphingomonadales bacterium | reverse complement strand
CGATGGTCCGGGCGCGCTGGTCGAGCGCTTTGACAAGCCAATTCCCATTCTGCAGGCATTCGCTCAGCCAGGCGCGCGACGCCTTGTCCTGGGGGCCGGACTTGAGCTCCTGGTAGTAGCGGCGGTTGACCAGCAGCCGCGGCAGCGTCGCCTGGTTGAGCTCAACCGCGAAGCCGGCGCGGGTGCGGCGGACGAACACGTCGGGCGAAACCTCGTTGGTGCCTTGTCCCGAGAAGCGGCAGCCGGGTTTCGGGTCGTAAGCGCGGAGCTCGCGGATCATGTCGGCAAGGTCCTCGTCATCCACCCCGCAGATTCGCTTGAGGTCGGCCGTTCGGCCTTTCGACAGCAAGTCGAGGTTGTCGATCAGCCGTGCCATCGCGGGGTCGTAGCGGTCCGCCGCCTTGGCCTGCAGCGCGAGGCATTCGGCAAGAGACCGCGCGCCCACGCCGGGCGGGTCCAATCCCTGGACCAGCTCCAATGCGTCGGCGACGAGTGGCAGCGGCGCGCCGGTCAGCGCGGCGATCTGGTCGAGCGGGACGCTGAGATAGCCGGTCTCGTCGATCGTTTCGGCGATGATCCGCGCGAGGTCGCCAGCATTGCCCGACGCGCCATGCAATTGATCGGTCAAATGTTCGGCGAGCGAAGACGCGGTATATTGGACCCGTTCGAAGTCGAAGCCTTCCTCGCTTCCGCCTGACGCCACGACGTCGGAAAAGCTGTCGGTCTCCAGCGCTTCCGACTGCCAGTCCCTGTCGAGCGGCCGGTCGTCAGCGGCGGTTCCGGAGATGAGGTCGTCCGCGCCGGGATCATCGGGAGCCTCGTCGCCGCCCTCCTCATCGCCGGCGACGTCGCTCGAGGGCTGCTCGTCCGGCTCGTCGGAAGGGGATTCGAGCAGCGGATTCTTGGACAGCTCCTCGGCGAGAAACGCATCGAGCTCGAGGTTGCTGAGCTGGAGCAGCTGGATCGCCTGCCTGAGCTGGGGCGTCAGGACCAGCTGCTGCGACTGGCGTATGCTGAGGGAGGGGCCAAGGCCCATCAGCTGAGCCCGTTACAGCGCGAAGCTCTCGCCGAGGTAGAGGCGCCGGACCTCCTGGTCGGCGACCAACGCTTCGGGAGTACCAGCAAACAGGACCTGGCCGTCATAGATGATGCAGGCGCGGTCGACGATGTCGAGTGTCTCGCGGACGTTGTGGTCGGTGATGAGGACGCCGATGTCGCGGCTCTTGAGCTCGCGCACCAGCTCGCGAATATCGGAGATCGAGATGGGGTCGATGCCGGCGAACGGCTCGTCGAGCAGCATGATCGAGGGCTTGGCCGCGAGTGCCCGGGCGATCTCGCAGCGGCGCCGCTCGCCGCCCGACAGCGCCATCGCGGGGGAATCGCGCAATGCGGTGAGTCCGAACTCGCCGAGCAGCTGTTCGAGCCGCGCCATGCGCACCGCTTTGTCGGGCTCGGATGCTTCGAGCACGGCGAGGATATTCTCCTCGACCGTCATCCCGCGGAAGATCGACGTTTCCTGCGGCAAATAACCGAGGCCGAGGATCGCCCGGCGGTACATCGGCAGGCCGGTGATGTCTTCGCCGTCCAGGTAGATGCGCCCGCTGTCGGGCTTGACCAGCCCCATCACGGAATAAAAGCACGTCGTCTTGCCGGCGCCGTTGGGGCCGAGCAGGCCGACCACTTCGCCGCGATGGACGTCGAGGCTGACGTCGTGGAGCACCGTCCTCTTGTCGTAGGACTTGGCAATCGAGCGGACCTCGAGCCCGTCGTGCGTCTGCCGGACATGAGCCGGCGGGCGCGCGATGGTGGCGGTCTCGTTCACTTGGATCGCTGGTTCTGAGGCACGGTGAAGTGCCCTGTGACCCGTCCACCGCTCTGATTGACCCCTGGCGGCCCGCCATCGACCACCGCTCGGCCCGAATCGAGGTCGATCACCAGCCGCGCCCCGCTGACCTGGTCGTTCTGGCGGTTGAGCTGGACGTTGCCGATCAGCGTGATGAGCTTGCGGTCAAGATCGTAGATGCCGAAGTCGCCGCGCGCCGTTTCCGACGGGCTTTTGACCACGACCCCGCCGGCAGCGTCGAGGCGGCGGATCTGGACGTTGGTGCCGCCGCCCTGGCCGCCCGAATAAGCCACCGTCAGCCGCGGCGTCTCGAGCGTCAACTCGACCTGCGTGACATGGACGTTGCCGGCGAAGATCGCCCGGTCCGAGCGATCCTGGACCTCGATGCGGTCGGCGGTGACATCGACCGGCGCGTTGCTGTTGTGGCCCTTAAGGGCTGAAACGGACTGCTGCTGGCGCACTTGCGCCATCGCCGCTCCCGCGAGTCCCAGTGTTGCAAGGATGATGCCAGCTGAGCGCACGGCCATCATCTGACCGCCCCTTGCACGATTTTCAAGCGAGCACCGCCGTCGAGCACAACGGTATGCGTGCCGAGGTCCGCGCGAATCCGGTTGGCGCGGAACTGGCCAAGCCGCATCTGGCCCTCTGCCGGACCGTGACTGGCGAGCTGACGCTGCTTCAAATCGACCGTCACGTCCCGGGTCTTGAGCTGCCACCCGTCCGCGCCCTGCGCGTTGATCGCGCCGACGACGTCGACTTGCTGCGTGTCGAGATTATAGCGTCCCTGGTTGGCGGTGAGCACCAGCGGCCCCTGCTCCATATTGAGCATGGCGTACATGCCGTTGATGTCCACCAGCGGCGTATTTGAAGTGGGCTGGACCGCGCGGCCCGCGGTCATTGTGAATTGCTGGCCCTTGTCGTCGGTACCGGTATAGCGCGCCTCTTCGACGCGCATCCGCTCAGGCGCGCTCTGCACCTTCTTCTTGTCGAGGATGAAGCTGACGTCCCCCTTCTTGTCGAGCGGCGCGAGGGCGAGGACGGCGACGAGCACGCCGACCGCGCTCGGCAGGACGATCTTGGTCCATTTGATCAGCCGGTCGTGGGCGCTGCCGGGCTGGGCCCAGCGCCGGTTCGCCGAACGCTGCCGGGTTGCCCCGCTTGCCATCAGGTTCCGTCCTTAGCCATCGTGCGCGAAAATGTCCTGGTCGGGCCATCCAGCGAGATCGAGCAGGGCGCGGGTGGGAAGGAAGTCGAAGCATGCTTTGGCAAGCTCGGTGCGTTCCTCACGCGCCAAACGCTCGTCGAGCTTGTCCTTGAGCTGGTGGAGGTAGCGGACGTCGCTCGCCGCATAGTCGCGCTGCGCATCGCTGAGCTCATCCGCGCCCCAGTCGCTGGTTTGCTGCTGCTTGGACAGATCGACGTTGAGCAGCTCCTTGACGAGGTCCTTGAGGCCATGGCGATCGGTATAGGTGCGCACCAGCCGCGAGGCAGTGCGGGTGCAGTAAAGCGGCGCGGCCATGATCCCGAGATAGGCACTCATGATGCCAATATCGAAGCGCGCGAAATGGTAGAGCTTCAGCCGGTTCGAATCGGACAGCAGCGCTTTCAGATTCGGGGCCGAATAGTCGCTTCCGCGCCTGAAGTGGACGAGATGCTCGTCGCCCTCGCCGTCGGACAATTGCACAAGGCACAGACGGTCGCGGCCCGGCATCAGTCCCATGGCTTCGGTATCGACGGCGATCGGCCCATCGGCGAATCGGACCTCCGCGGGCAGGTCATTTTGGTGAAGGTGAACCGCCAATTTTCTCTCCTGGACCAGGCCTCTTACCGCTTTAGTCCGGCTCGTGCCCGCCTTGCCAGCCCTGTCCCGATTTGAGTCACTAGAGCCGCACGGATTTTTCTTGTAAGGGCGGCAACGGTGCGTGAGCGGTTTTACGCGCCATGACCGGTTGCGCCATGTGGCCCGAGCGCGTTGGTTTCTGGGGTAGGCGGGCTCTATTAAGTTCGGACGGTGCATGGGTTTCGATAAAGGGCGCAAGGGGGAACGCGGCGGGCGCGGCCGCGACAAGCGCGACAATTTCGGCGAAGAGAGTGTCGGCGGTGAATTCGGCTTCCAGGAGCGCACCGGTTACGGCGGCGGCGGTGGTGGTGGCGGTTACGGCAACCGTGGCGGCTTCGGCGGCGGCGGAAACTATGGTGACCGCGGCGGCTTTGGCGGCGGCGGCGGAGGCGGTGGCTTCCGCGGCGGCGGCGGAGGCGGTGGCTTTCGCGGCGGTGGTGCCGGCGGTGGCGGAATGCCGCCCCAGGTCGTTGGCGAAGGCAAGGGCGTCGTCAAATTCTTCAATCCGCAAAAGGGCTTCGGTTTCATCGTCCGCGATGACGGCGGAGAGGACGTGTTCGTTCATATTTCCGCTGTCGAGCAGGCGGGCCTGACCGACCTGGCCGACGGCCAGCCGCTCGAGTTCACGCTCGTCGATCGCGGCGGCCGAGTCTCGGCGACGAACCTTCGCATCGAAGGCGAGCCGATGGCGGTCGAGCGCAGCGGCGGCGGCGGTGCGGCGGGTGCCGGCGGTGGCGGACCGCAGCGCCAGCTGACCGGCGAGAAGGCCAGCGGCACGGTGAAGTTCTTCAACGCGATGAAAGGCTTCGGCTTCATCCAACGCGACGATGGCCAGCCCGATGCTTTCGTTCACATCTCGGCGGTCGAGCGCGCCGGCATGCCAACGCTCAACGAGGGCGACCGACTCGAGTTCGAGCTCGAGGTCGACCGCCGCGGTAAATATGCCGCGGTAAACCTGCAGCCAAAGACCGACTGATTTCCCCGTTAGGGGCGGAAGGGCCGGAGGAGCGATCCTCCGGCCCTTTTCCTATTGGGCGCCGGCGTAGAAGGCGGCGAGGTCGGAATGGAGCTGCCGGGCGGACGGCGGATCAATATACATCATGTGCCCGGCCGGATAGTAAGTGTAGCGGACGTTGCGGAGCTCGCCCGGTCCCAGCAGCATGTGGCCGATGTCATATTCGGCACCGGCGAACGGGGTCGCAAGGTCGTAAAGGCCGTTGACCGCAAGCACCTTCAAGTTCGGGTTCTCGCGCATTGCGGCGGCGAGGTCGACGCTCGTATCGGCCGCCGCCTGCTGGCCCTGCTCCCCGACCGAGTGCTTCCAGTCCCACAGCGGGAAAACGCCGTAGTTGTTGGGGCGATAGTTGAGCGGCGTCTTGTAGCCGAGATCGCGGAACAGATAATCGTTGATCATAGCGACCCAGGCGCCGCTGATGGCCTTGTCCTGCGGATCATAATCGGCGCCTGCGGCCGCAAGGTCCGGGCTGCTGCCCGTGAACCGCGCATCGAGCCGGCCGATGATAAGGCCTTGGCTTCGGAGCAGTTCCTTGCGGAAGCGATCAGGGTCGATGCGCAGATTGTTGGCCAGGATATAGGCCGGCGCGAGGCCCGTGAATCGGGCCGCTTCGGCGGCGACGGCCTGCCGTTCCTCGGGGGCAAGATTGTTGCCCATCTGGAGCGCGGTTGCATAGCGGCCGCGGGCGAAAGTCCGCGCATCCTGCAGGAATGTTTCGAGTGCCGGCTTGTCCGCGACACGGTTGTGATACCAGGCCGCGGCGGCATAGGTCGGCAGCACGTTTACATAGGCCTGGTCGTAATTTCCGAACAGCAGTCCGATGTCGAGAACGGTCGACACCAAAGTGATTCCGTTGAGCTGGACCCCCTTGTCCGCGAGCATGTGGCTAAGGCCTGCGGCGCGAAGCGTTCCGTAGCTTTCGCCGATCAGATATTTCGGGCTGTTCCAACGGCCATAGGCCGTCAGCCAGCGCTGGATTGTGCGCGTGAAAGCGTCGAGGTCGTGGTCCACGCCGACAAGGTCCTTTGGCTCGGCCTTGCCGAGCGTGCGCGACAGGCCGGTCGTAGGCGCATCGATGAACACGAGATCGCTGACGTCGAGCAACGTATCGGGATTGGATGCCATCCGGAACGGGGCAGGCCGCTCCATCTGCGGCAGCGACGCATCGATCTTCATCGGCCCGAATGAGCCGAGGTGGAGCCACATCGACGAAGAGCCGGGGCCGCCGTTAAACAGGAAGGTCACCGGGCGCGGGTGACCTGCCGGCGCCGCGGTGTAGGCGACGTAAAACATGCTGGCGATCGGCTCGCCCTCGTCGTTGCGGATTGTGAGGTGCCCCGGAGTGACGGTGTAGGCGAGCGTCCTCCCGCGCAGCGGGATCGACCGGTGGACGGGCTGCGCGTCCTCCTCGACGCTGGCTTTGACCACATCCTTGTCGACCTTGGCGCTGTCTTCCTTGGCGTCCTTGGACGGAACGTCGCCGGCTGGAGCGCCCTGAGCGCAAACGGGAGCGTTCAGCACGAGCACGATCGCGAGCAGGGATGAGCGCATCATTGGCCTTTCATCGGAATCGGTCGTCCCTCGACCATGACATAATCGATCCGCTGAACAGCCGTCGGATCGACCAACGGGTCGCCCTCGACTGCGATCAGGTCGGCCGACTTGCCGGGATCGAGCGTGCCGGTTTCGCTCGACAGACCCATGAGGTCGGGTCCGCCCTTGGTCGCGGCGATCAACGCATCGCGCGGGGTCATCCCGCCCTTGGT
>JAXDPR010000108.1:0-7208 GCA_034668265.1 Sphingomonadales bacterium | reverse complement strand
GGGTACCCGCCGTGGTCTACGGCGAAAAGAAAGAGCCTCTCTCGATTCACGTCGAGGAGAAGCTCCTGTCCAGGATGCTTTCGACCGGTCACTTCATGAACTCGGTCATCATGATCGATTTCAAAGGGACGCCCCAGCGCACCCTGCCGAAGGCGGTCGATTTCCACCCGGTGACGAGCCGGCCGACCCACGTCGACTTCCTGCGCATCGGTGAGCACACCAAGGTGCACGTCGCGGTCCCGCTACGCTTCGACAACGAAGAGGAGTCGCCGGGCCTCAAACGCGGCGGCGTCTTGAACACGGTCATCCACGAGCTGGAGATCGTCTGCGACGCGGCCAGCATCCCGAACGAGATCCACATCCCGCTCGACGGGCTGGAGATCGGCGATTCGATCCACATCAGCCAGGTGAAGCTGCCTGAGGGCGTCGTTCCGGCGAACACGGACGAGGACTTCACCGTCGCCACCATCGTCGCGCCGTCGGCAATGAAGGCGGAGGAAGAAGAAGCCGCTGCGGCCGATGCCGTCCCGACCGTCGAGGGCGAGGAAGGCGAAGTTACCGAAGGCGAAGGCGAGGAAGCGAGCGAGTAAGCTCGTCACTCCTTCACAGAAAACAGGAACCGCTCGCCCTCACCGGCGGGCGGTTTCTTTTTGAGTGCCGGTCACGCTAGGTGCGCGGAATGCAACTCTGGGTCGGCCTCGGGAATCCTGGCGCAAAATATGCGCTTCAGCGGCACAATGTCGGCTTCATGGCCGCCGACATCATCGCCGAGGTGCACGATTTCGGGCCCTGGTCGAAGAAATTCCGCAGCGTGATCGCCGAAGGGCGCATCGGCAGCCAGAGAATATTGCTGCTGAAGCCTCAGACCTTCATGAACGACAGCGGCGATGCAGTTCAGCAGGCGCTGCATTTCTACAAGCTCGACCTCGACGCGCTCACGGTCTTCCACGACGAGCTCGACCTGGCGCCATTCAAAGTGAAGGTGCGTGTTGGTGGCGGCCTCGCGGGGCATAACGGCCTGCGCTCGATCGATGCCGCGCTTGGCCCCGACTTCCGCCGGGTGCGGATCGGCATCGGTCATCCGGGTCCTGGCCGCCAGGACCTCGTAACCCCGCACGTGCTGGGCAATTATGCCAAGTCGGAAATGGAGCCTCTGTCGGACGTCCTCGCAGCCATTGCCGGCGAGGCCGAATGGCTCGCCGACGGCGACGACGCTCGCTTCAGGAGTGAAGTGGCGCTTCGGCTGCAGGACGAAGCCTAGAAGTCGACGGCGAGATAGCCTTGGACCGAGCGGCCTGGGTTCTGAGTGTAAACTCCCGACCCTGCCAACCCGTAGCCGGTGTGACCGGTGATGTTAAAAACCTGCAGCCGGAAGGTCGCGTCGCGCCTGGCGAGCTTGAAATGATAGTGACCACCAATGTCCCAGCGCCATTTGGCCGGGATGTAGACCAGATTGTCGGTCGTAGCAGCCGCCGGCGCGCGGTTGATCAAGGTCGTATCGAGCTCGAGGCCCTTGAATGGCGACTTCCAATTGGCATTGAGGCTTAGCTGATGCGGCGAGAGGCCAACCGGCTTTGAGCCAATGGCCCCCTGCGCGCCGGCGTCGCGGGTCACCTTGCCATCGATGAAAACGGCGCCAGCGACGAGGTTGAGCTGGGGAGTCACGCTCCCCGACAGGGAAAATTCGGCGCCGCGGCTCCTGACGGTTCCGACCTGGCGATAAACGTTGGCGCCGTCGAACCCGAAATAGGGACGGCTGAGGTCGAAGACGCCGGCGACCGCCCGGACGCCTTTCGAGAGGTTGATGCGGACGCCGGCGTCCTTCTGCTGGGTCAGGATTGCGGGAAGCGGCTGGTTGCGGTTCGCGGCGTTGGGCGGGGCGGTTCCGCTTTCCTCGAGGCCCCGAGCGTATCCCGCATAGACGATGATCGACTTGCCGACGTTCGCCGCCGCCGTGCCATTGTAGAGCCACGGGTTGGAGCGCGTGACCGCAACCGGGACCCCGGGGATCACCGTGTCCTTGTGGAAATGCGCACGCGACAGGCCGAAGCTGATTTCGCCAACGTCCTTCCACCGTCCGTCGTAAGCGATGCCGGCCGTCGTCTGTTTGACGCGGTCGTGGCTGACCTCGCTGAAATTGAATGAAGCCGGCCTGGGATTGCTCACATCGACTCCGATCCGTCCCGGTCCGAGGTCGAGAAAATCCGAGCCGCCGAACTCGCGGCGCGCATCGCGCTGGCGGACGCTCAGGTGGAAGACGTGGAGCCGTGGACCGTCGGGGATGCTGTGCGTCAGCCTGATTTCGCCGCTGTTCGACCACGACTTCGTCGGCGGATCGGCAAACAGCAGCCGCTCCCCGCTTCCGTCGGGCTGCTCATCGGCGAGAAGGTTGGTGAAACTGGTCTTGAGGTCGTTCACCGATCGGAAGGCGCCGAGGCGGACCACCCAGTTTTGTGAAATGCGCGCGGAGGCGAGCAGGCCCGTGTTGAGGCCGGTATAGCGATAGTCGGCCCAGGGCGGGCCTTCGTTATGATCGGGCCGCGGCAGCTTGGGGAGGAACCTGCCCGCCGGGATGTAGAAGGTCCCGGCCTCGTCGTCGAAGTCGTCTGTGAGCGCCCAGAAGGGCATGATCTCGATACCGGCGGCCGGACGCCAGCGGGCAAGCAGGCTGACAGTGTGGTTCCAGTTGCTCGTGCCGTCAGGGAAACCGGTTCGCGTGCCGTTGATCCCATAAGCGAGCGCCAGCTTGCCCGAAACTGGCAGAGAGCCGTCGATTTCCGCTCCCCACGTCCCCCAGCTGTCGAAATTGGCGACGATGGATGCCCCGGCCTTGTCATCGGGCTCCCGCAGCGCCTGGTCGACGATCCCGCTCGGCGCGGCGAACGGATAGCCCTGCGCCGAGAGCCCAACCTTGACACTGGTCGAGCCGAGGATCGTGCTTGCCAGGTTGTACTCCTGGTCGAAATAAAGCCCGTTGATCCTGAGGTTCCCGGCCGCCGCCGGCGAGAATCCCCGCGCGTTTCCGGCATTGTAGATGCCGAGGGTCTCGCGCCCGACGCTGAAGCCAAAGGCATCTTCGGCCTGGGTTACCGCATTATCGGATGCGCGGGACTGCGCGAACGCCGGGCTGGAGAGCCCGACCGCGGCGGCAGCGGCGATCGAGTGAAACAAGCGCGGCCGAACCCGCATCGAAGACTCCCCCTGACTCCGGACGCGCCGGTTCAAAGCCTAATGAAAGCCGGCGCTGCCGAGTCACACCGCTATTCTGCGAGAAGCCGTCGAGCTTCGATTGATCTGCGAACGGTTGCGCGACAGAGATGGATGATGCGCAGCCTGTTCGTCACCAAAGTCTATGAAGCGGATATAGCCGACGAGCCGCTCCTCGGAGAGCTCGCACATTCGATCCGAACGCTCGCAGAAGACGACGAAGCGGGTCGTCGCTGGTCGAAGGAGCATCATTATTCCGGTTACACCAGCTATGCCTCGCTGAACGACCTGCCGCGACGCGATCCCCCCTTCGCCGAGCTGGCCAAGGTCCTGACGCGCCATGCCGCGACTTTTGCGAAGGAATGCTCTTTCGAACTCGCGCGCAAGCCGCGCCTCGACAGCCTGTGGGTCAATCTGTTGAAAGGCGGTGGGCGGCACAGTGGGCACATTCATCCGCACAGCATCATTTCGGGCACATTCTATGTCGAAGTGCCGCGAGGCTCGGGCGCCATCCGCTTCGAGGATCCGCGCCTGCCGTTGATGATGGCCGCCCCGCGGCGGCCGGACACGTTCATTACGATCGAACCGCGTGCCGGATTGCTGCTGCTATGGGAAAGCTGGCTGCGGCACGAGGTGCTTCCCGGCACCGGTCGCGGCGAGCGGTTGAGCATTTCATTCAACTTCGCCTAAAGGGCGCCAACTCCCCTCACCTAATCCGAGAAAATCATGGGCTTCCGCTGCGGCATCGTTGGCCTGCCGAACGTCGGCAAATCGACGCTTTTCAATGCATTGACCGAAACCGCTGCGGCGCAGGCGGCGAACTATCCCTTCTGCACGATCGAGCCCAACGTCGGGCGCGTCGCGGTTCCCGACGAACGGCTCGACAAGATCCGAGCGATCGCCGCTTCCGCGCAGGAGATCGAGACGCAGATCGAGTTCGTCGACATCGCCGGCCTGGTCCGCGGTGCAAGCCATGGCGAAGGCCTCGGCAACCAGTTCCTCGCCAACATCCGCGAGGTCGACGCCATCGTCCACGTGCTGCGCTGTTTCGAGGGCGGCGACGTCACCCATGTCGAAGGCCGGGTCGACCCGATCGCCGACGCCGAGACGGTCGAGACCGAGCTGATGCTGGCCGACCTCGACAGCCTGGAACGCCGAGTGCCCAACCTGGTCAAGAAGGCGCAGCAGGGCGACAAGGAGGCCAAGATCGAAGCCTCGGTGCTGGGGCAGGCGCTCGAGCTGCTGAGCGCGTCGAAGCCCGCGCGGCTCGTCCGGCCCAAGGACGCCGAGGAAACGAAGGCGCTGCAGCGCGCCCAGCTCCTGACCGCCAAGCCGGTCCTCTACGTCTGTAATGTCGATGAAGCCGAGGCCGCCGAGGGCAATGCCATGTCCGCTCGCGTATTCGAACGCGCCAAATCGGAGGGAGCGCAGGCCGTCGTCATCTCTGCGGCGATCGAAGCGGAGATCGCAACTCTGCCCGCTGACGAACGCGATGCGTTCCTCGCCGACCTTGGTCTCCACGAAACCGGCCTCAACCGGATGATCCACGCCGGCTACAAGCTCCTCGGCCTGATCACCTTCTTCACGGCCGGCCCGAAGGAAGCCCGCGCCTGGACCGTGCACAAGGGCGCCAAGGCCCCCGAGGCCGCCGGCGAGATCCACACGGATTTCGAGCGCGGCTTCATCCGCGCGGAGACGATCGCCTACGACGATTTCATCAAGTTCGGCGGCGAGACGGGCGCCAGGGACGCGGGCAGGATGCGGTCGGAAGGCAAGGACTATGTCGTCCAGGACGGCGACGTGATGCTGTTCCGCTTCAACGTCTAGGCAGAGCCGTCAGGCCGCCTTGTTCTCGCGCAGCAGCAGGATCGCGAGCAATGCCGGGATGCCGATCCCGAAATAGCTGAACCACTGCGGGATCTCGTGGCTTCCGACGATGATCTGGAAGTGCGTGAAAACGCGATAAACGTGCACCAGCGCAATGGCGAAAAAGACCAGCGCGGCGATCATTGTGAATGGCCTCGAGCCCATTGCAGTCCTCCCCAAAATGCCCCTGCCCCGTGACTATAACCGAGTTTGCTCCGTTTCGGAATCAGAACGGAGCAGCCGCTCCGCCGGCCGGAGCGTGAGCAGCACCCACAGCAGCCCGAACGCCCAGCCGCCAATCACGTCGCTCGGCCAGTGAACGCCGAGCATCACTCGGCTTGTTCCGATCAGAAGCGACAGCAGGATTGCGGCTGCCGCGGCAACAAAGCGACGGCGGCTATGCGCGGTTAGTGCCAGCGCGAGCGAGAGGTAGAAGATCATCGAGCTGGTCGCATGCCCGCTCGGAAAGCTGCTCGTCTTCACGATCACGAGGTGCGGCTCGAGATCGGGGCGAGCGCGAGCGATCCAATATTTCTGCGCTTCGCCGAGACCGCGGCCCGTCATCGTGACAAGCAGCAGCGCCAGGCCCAGTCGACCTCGCCCGGCACTCCACAGCCACAAAGCTAGCAAAGTGCCCGCGCCAATAAGCAGCGTCGGGTCGCCGAGGAAGGTGAACGCGCGCGCAATTGGCAACAGAACTGGCCGACGGCCGGCGTAGAGCGCTTCGTACAGGGCTCGATCGATGGCGCCGCCACCGCCCAGCAGCATCGCCAGCCAGACCGCGCCAAGGGCGACGATTGCGGCAATGAAGCGCCATTGCGCGCGCGATGCCCGTTGATCCGTCATGCGACGCTCAACCACCGAGCCGCCGGAGCGTTCAGCCTAGAATTTCGCGCCGACCCTCACGCCGAACGTCCTCGGCCTCCCGGGGATGATATGCACTCGATCGCACGCGCCGCATGCCAGGATTCGGGCAAGTTGGTTGCGCTCGTCGAAGACATTCGTCGTGAACAGCTCGAAACTGTAATTGTGCCAATCATAGCCGGCAAACAGGTCGACCAAGGTCGATGCCCTTACCCGACCAAATAGGTCGTTCGGGTTGAAACCCGGTCCAACATTTTGCCTGACATCGACGCTGGACGACCCTTGATAGGCCACACTCCCTTGGACGTGGGCTTTTCCCGAACCCATCGGCCAGCTGTAGCGCGCGGTTGCCGTTCCCTTGAACCTGGGCGTGATCGGCAAGCGCGTGCCTGACGGCGTCACGATATAGTCCTGGTCACCGTCGATCACCGATGAGCAATCGGCCGCTGGATCGATCGACGAATGGCAGATCGCGCCCTTCGTTTTGGCGTCGGTATAGGACGCCGCCGCAGTCAGTGAGAGACCGTGCGCGGTGTAAGAAAGGTCGCTCTCAATGCCGTTGATCCTGGCATCGCGGCCATTCTGGATGACGGTCAGGCTGTTTGCGCCGAGGAAGGCGAACTGAAAGCCTCGCCAGATTTGGTGATAGACCGCCCCGTTCCAAACGAGTGGCCCGAATGAGGTCTTCCACCCCGCCTCAAGATTGTAGAGGTAATCGGGGTTGTACGACGGTGCCGTGGGCTGACGGTTGATGCCTCCCGGCCTGAAGCCCTTTGACCAGGTCGCGTAGAACATCAGGTCCTTGGTGGGCTTGTAGCGCACGCTCAGGCGATGGGTGAATCCGGTCCCTTCGCTCCGCTTAGGCTCAAGCTTGCCGTTAACGACCTGTCCGACGTTGGTGCACGGCGTCCCGGGCACGCCACCTGTGATCAAGGCCGCGCTTGGGTCATCCGTGAGCAGCGTCCCGTTCACGGTCAGGCATCGATTGTAGCCAAGCGTCGAGCCGCTGGGGTTGTCGGCCCCGAACCCGTTGAAGCCGATGATCGTATTGTCGAACTTGTAATAGCGGCCGCCGGCAATCAGCGTGATCTGCGGGGTAACGTCATACTCCGCCTCGCCGAACAGCGCGTAATCCTTGTCCTTACGGTCCTGGAGAGTCAGCCAGATCGTTCCCGGCCAACCGTTCACCGAGACCTGCGGACCGAGATTATCGACCAGGTAATTCTGATAGATGTGGTTGGTCTGGCGCTGGTAGAACGCACCAACGATCG
>JAXDPR010000107.1:0-3203 GCA_034668265.1 Sphingomonadales bacterium | reverse complement strand
CGCTCTATATAGACGATACGGCGGGGCTGACGATCGCGGCGCTGCGCACACGCGCCCGGCGTTTGAAGCGCCAGCGCGGCGTCGGCCTCATCGTCGTCGACTACCTCCAGCTGCTCCAGGGAAGCGGGAAGGGGAGCGCTGGAGATAATCGCGTACAGGAGATTTCGGAGATCAGCCGCGGCCTGAAAACGCTCGCCAAGGAGCTCGACGTGCCGGTCATCGCGCTGTCGCAGTTGAGCCGTGCGGTCGAGCAGCGCGAGGACAAGAGGCCGCAGCTTTCGGACCTTCGTGAATCGGGCTCGATCGAGCAGGACGCGGACATCGTGCTGTTCATCTACCGCGAGGATTATTATCTGGCGGCGCGCCAGCCGGCCGACGACCATCCCGAGGTCGACAAATGGCGCGAGGAAATGGCGCGCGTCTATGGCTTGGCCGAGGTCATCGTCGCCAAGCAGCGCCACGGTTCCACCGGCAAGATCCGGCTGAAGTTCGACAGCCGGATCACCAAGTTCAGTGACCTCGTCGACGAAAGCTACATGCCCGAGTTGCGCGGCTCATGAGATGATGCGCGGCTGGCCCGCGCGTGGGGAGGGGGCGAGGGCGTCGGCTGGGTCCGGCGCCCTCGGCTTTTATGGCCCGATGTCGTCGCTGCTTTCGGGCTGCGGGATTTTCTGCGGCGGTCCGGGCGCGAGGCCAATCGCCTTGGCGAGATTGTCGTCCCAGCCGTAGACGTCTGGGCGGAACTGGACGCGGGCGCCGTCCCAGAAGGCGGTCTGGTAGAGCAGGCGCACCGGGATGGGGTTCTTGAGCTTGATGAACGTCGAATCGTCCTGTTGCGTTTGATCGTCCAATTGAGTGTCGTCGGTCTGACCCATCGCCTTCAGGAACTGGTCGAGCACGCCTTGCTCCTCGGCAAGCGCGGTCGCGAACTGGACCGCATTCTCAACCCGCACGCAGCCGTGGCTGCGATGCCGCTCCGGCAAGCCGAAGATCGCTTTCGCCGGAGTGTCATGGAGGTAGATCGCCTGGTCGTTCTGCATGTCGAACTTGACCAGGCCGAGCGAATTCTTGGGCCCCGGCAGCTGGACCCACTTGCCGTCCTTTTGGACGAACCCGTTGTCCTGCAGCCAGCCCGGGCTCTTCGTGGCAAGCTCGGTGACGCCGATCCCCTCGGGCACGTTCCAGGTCGGCTTGGCGACCAGCCGCACGATCGGCGACTGAAGCTGGGGCGTCGGCTTGTCCGGCTCGCCTTCGACGACGGCGCGATGGTCGACGTGCTGGCCGTCGCGCCAATAATCGAGGAACGAGGCGGCGGTGTTGACGTCGATGCGCGTCGCCGGCGGCGTGCGCTGGAGCCAGCGCAGCCGCTCCATCGCAATGGCCAGTTGCCGGGCGCGATAGGCGGGTCCCGCGTTCAGCACGTCAAGCGTGGCGCCGCCGATCACGCCGTCGGGCTTGAGGCCCCACTCGGCCTGCACGCGCTTCACCGCCGCGACGAGGTCGGGCGTATAGTGATCTGCGCTGGGCACAGGCGCGGCTCGGGCCGCCGCTGTCGTCCCCGCTTTCTGCGGGGCCGGCTGCGGCGAGGCGATGATCTCGTTCGCGGTCAAAGCGGCGCGGACCAGCGCGATCCGCGGGTCGCGGCCGCCCGGCTTGATCGGCTTGCCCTCCGCAATCGGCTGCGGCTGCGCTTTGGAAGCCAGCTGCAGATAGTGGAGATGCGCTTGGCTCAGCGCCCGATACTCATCGGTTTGCGGGACGAGCGAGGCAAGCCATCCCTTTACGTCGCCCTTCTGGATCGCCTGGGCGAGCCCCTGGCGGACGTCCGCTTTCGGCCGAGGGATCGTATAGACCTCGTGGAGCTTGGTCGGGTCGGCGTAGCCGTTGGCGAGCGCGGTCGCATATTTGAGCGCCGCCTCGGTCAGTGCCGCGCCTTTCTCCCCGCCTTTGAGGAAGAGCTCGGGCCTGAGGCCGTTGGCCGGCGCCCCGGCGATCGCTTCCCGCAACTGCTGCTCGGCCTTGCCGTCCCAGTCGACAGCGACGCCGGCGGATTGGCCGGTGGTCCCTTGTTCTGATTGATTGTTCCCGCCTGAGCAGGAGAGGAGGGCGGTGCTGCACAGGGCGAGGCTCAAGGCCGCGCCGGTCCATTTGTTACTCATCAGGGCGCTTGAACGCAGTCAGCCGCAAAAGCGATCCACGCGCGTTGCGGTTAGTCTTCCTGCAGGTTCGGATCGCGCAGGCCCTCGCCGAGCGCGGCGCGGACGCGGTCGGCCTCGCTGCTGGTCACCGGGTAGGCGCAATAATCGGCGGCGTAGAAGGCACTCGGCCGATGGTTGCCGCTAAGGCCGATGCCGCCGAACGGAGCGTTTGAGGGCGCGCCGTTGGTCGGCTTGTTCCAGTTGATGACGCCGGCGCGGACGCCGGCCCAGAACTTGTCGTACATTTCGGGGCTTCCACCGACGAGGCTCGCGGCGAGGCCGAAGCGGGTGTTGTTCGCTTCGGCAATGGCGGCATCGAAATCCTTGACCCGGATGAGCTGGAGGACGGGGCCGAAAATCTCCTCGTCGGGACGATCCTTTAGGTCGGTGACGTCGATCAGCGCGGGGGTCAGGAAAGGCAGGTCCTTGTCCGGCCGGTCGAGCCGGCACAGCGGCTTGCCGCCCTTCATCATCAGGTTCAGCCATTGCTCCTGAACGTTGTCCGCGGCCGCATTGTCGATCAGCGGCCCCATGAAGGGCTGAGGGTCCGCAAACGGCTGGTCGACGATCAGACGGTCGATCAGCTTCCTGACCGCCATCAGCAGCGGTCCTTCCTTGCCCTCCTCGACGATCAGCCGCCGCGCCGCGGTGCAGCGCTGGCCGGCTGACAGATAGGCCGACTGCACGACGATTGCCGCCGCCGCTTCAACGTCCTTGCAGGACCAGACCACGAGCGGGTTGTTACCGCCGAGCTCGAGCGCGAGGATCTTCTGAGGAGTCTCGGCGAACTGGCGGTGGAGCGCCATTCCGGCGCGCGCCGAGCCGGTGAACAAAAGTCCATCGATGCCGGGTTCGCCGGCGAGCGCCCGGCCTTGGTCTGGGCCGCCGACAAGCAAACGGACGACGCCGTGCGGGATTTTCGCCTCGTGGAGGCAGCGGACGAGGAATTCGCCCGTGGCGGGGGTCTTTTCCGACGGCTTGAACACCACCGCATTGCCGGCGATC
>JAXDPR010000106.1:0-8302 GCA_034668265.1 Sphingomonadales bacterium | reverse complement strand
TCGCCGCGGTGCCGATCCCGCTGTTCCACATTGCGCCGGCGGCGGCGATCCTGCTGTTCGGCCTGGCCTTGATCTACCGCGACGGCGCCCTGGTCATTGCGGCGGCCGTGGCAGCCGTGCTGAGCCTTGCGGTCGATGCGCTGCTCGTCGGCTCCGGCGTCGCCGCGCTAAGCTACGCTGCTGCCTGGCTGCATCACTAGGATGACAGCCGGCCACAACCGCTCATCGGCGATGACACACGCTTCATCGACCGTTCACAGCTTTTCATGCTAGGGACGACGATCAGCTATTCTTGCCCGCTCGAAGGGATGTGACCATGCGTATCCGTCAATTTACTGCTGCGCTGACGCTTGGCGTCGCCGCGCTCGGCCTCACCGCCTGCGCCGAGCAGCTCAACACCACCGTGTCGCGCTACCAGGCAATGCCCGCTCCGCAGGGCCAGACCTTCTACGTCGTGCCCGCCGGCGGAATGGCCACAAACGGCGGCCTCGAGTTCCAGCGCTATGCCGGAATCGTCGCCCAGCAGCTCCAGGCGCGCGGCTTTCAACCCGCGGCCAACGCGCAAAGCGCGAACATGGTCGTTCAGTTCGGCTACGGCGTCGACCGCGGCCAGGTTCGCTACGTCGAGGACCCCTTCTACTACAGCCGTTTGGGCTATGGCGGAGGCTTCGGCTGGGGCTCGCCCTTCTACCGCTCACGCTGGGGTTGGGGCGGCGGCTATTCGTGGGGCTGGAACGACCCCTTCTGGTACGGCAGCGGAGTCGATTCCTATGTCGAATATCATAGCCAGATCGACCTCCACATCCGCGCCACGGGAACCAACGCACCGCTGTTCGACGGCCGCGCCCAGGCGCGCTCGGCGACCAACCGGCTCGATGTCGTGATCCCGAGCCTCGTCGACGCGATGTTCACCGGCTTCCCCGGGCGAAACGGCGAAGTGGTGAAGATCACCATCCCGGCGAAGCAGCCCGCGCGCACCTAAGCAATCCGGCGACTTTCAGAGAAGGCCCGCTGCGCACCCGCGCGGCGGGCTTTTTCTATGCGCTCAGCCGGTAACCGACCCCGGGCTCATTGACGATCAGTTCCGGCTCCGAAGGGTTGGCCTCGAGCTTCTGCCGTAGAGCGCGAATGGCGACGCGCAGATAATCGGTCTGATTTTCATGGGCGGGCCCCCAGACAGTCCGGAGCAGGTGCGGATGGCTGAGCACCCGCCCGCGATGCTTCGCCATCTCGGCCAGGACCGCATATTCCTTGGGCGTGAGGCGAACCTGCTCCCCGTCCTTCACAACGCGGCGGTTGAACAGGTCGATGGTCACCCCTCCCGCCTCGATCGGCTGCTCGTCGGGACCTTCATCCAGCTCAAGCAGATTGGCGAGATAGCGGTCGAGCTGCGAGGCTTCGTTGCCGATCGACGAGATCAGCTGGCGATCACCCGCGCCGCTGCGCCGCAGCTCGCGGACCGCAGTTCCGATTGCCGTCAGGCGCGGCCGCAGATCCTGGCCGATCGACGACAGCAGTGCCGCACGCAGGCGGTCGCGCTCACGGGTCGCCGCAAAGTCCCGCGCTTCGGTTTCCAGACGCGCCCGCTCAAGCGCCAGCGCCACCTGGTCGAGCAGGTTGGTCAACAGTTCGAGCCTGTCGGGCCCGACCGCCGGCGCCCCATCGTCGCGAGCGAGGCCGGCCGCGGCGATCGTCGCCGTCCCTGACTTGATCGGGTGAAACAGCCATTCCGCCGGCTGGACTCGGTCGGTGCCGCGCCCCGCGGGCGCCGAGCTTTCGATTGCGAGCACTGCCGCGGCGAGGTCGCTAGGCGTCAGCCGGTTGCCGTCGGGCACCATCGCGACAACCTCCGGCGTCGGCAGTCCGCTGACGACCACGGCATTGCAGTCGAAAAGGCGCCGAAGCTCTTCGCAGGTAACGCGCGCGATCTCCTGCTCGGAGCTGCAAGAAAGCAGACGCCGCGCGAAGCCGGCAATTACGGCATTGCGCGCGGCGTGGACGTCGGCGATCCGCGCCTGGTTGCGGATTCCGGCGGCAAGCCGTCCAGTAACCAGTGCGACGATCAACAGGACCGCGACGGTCACGACATCCGCAACTCGGTCGATCCGAAGCGTGTGGACCGGCGCCGTAAAGAAGAAATTGTAAGCGAGCGCGGACGTGGTCCCGGCGACCAATCCCGGGCCAAGTCCCCACAAGGCGGCGGCACCGAGTACCGCCGGCAAATAGATCATGTCGACCGGAGCCGTACCCCAGCGCGGGGCGATCCACAGGCCGATCAGGGTCGATGCGGCGACAAAGGCGAGCGAGCCGGCATACGCCCGGACTGCATCAGCGGCTCCCGCGACCCGGCGCGACGGGGATTGGGATGCGATGTTGATGGTGTCCATGCGCGCCAGATGCTCCCGCAAGCACACCGCGTCGAGGGCTTGCTGCTGGTCTTAATGCGCCGCTGTCTCGGGAGCTGCGAAGAATCCACATGGAATCTTTATGCAGGTCGGGACCACATCGCCGCGGTGAACGAGATCACTGCAGACAATATCCTGCCGCCCACTGAGGCCGGCAATCACCACGGGCCCAAGGAAACGCTCCCCAAGCTGATGCTTGGCTCGATCGGCATCGTCTACGGCGATATCGGCACCTCGCCGCTCTACACCATGAAGGAAAGCTTCCTCGGGCCGCACCCTCTGGCGGTCGACCGTCTGCACATCTTCGGCGTCCTCAGCCTGATCTTCTGGACTCTGATGATGATCGTGACGTTCAAATATGTGAGTGTCGCAATGCGCGCCGACAACAAGGGTGAAGGCGGTTCATTCGCACTGCTTTCGCTGATTGCGCGCAATCTCGAGGGCAAGAAGAAGTGGACCCCGACCCTGGTCCTTCTCGGCGTCCTTGCCACGTGCCTGTTCTACGGCGATGCGATGATCACGCCCGCGATCTCGGTGCTATCCGCGGTCGAGGGTCTCGAGATCGTACAGCCGGCATTTCAGCCGCTCGTCATTCCCGTCTCGATTGCGATTCTGATTGGACTGTTCCTAGTCCAGTCTCGCGGCACCGCGCAGGTCGGCAACATGTTCGGACCGATCATGCTGATCTACTTCGCGGTGTTGGCCGCGCTTGGCCTGATGAACATCCTCGTTCATCCCGAGATCGTCGGCATCCTCAATCCGCTGTGGGCGGTCCGGTTCTTCGCCGTGAACCCCAAGCTAGCCTTCCTCGCCCTGGGCTCGGTGTTCCTCGCGGTAACCGGCGCCGAGGCGCTCTACGCCGACATGGGGCATTTCGGACGCAACGCGATCAACGTCTCGTGGCTGGTGCTGGTCTACCCCTGCCTCGTGCTCAATTATATGGGCCAGGGCGCGCTGCTGCTCGACCATCCGGCGGCGGCAACCAACCCCTTCTTCCTGATGGCGCCTGACTGGGCTCGGCTGCCGATGGTCGGACTTGCTACGGTCGCGACGATCATTGCCAGCCAGGCGGTCATTTCCGGCGCCTTTTCCATTACCCACCAAGCTGTGCAGCTCGGATTCCTACCGCGGCTCAGGACGGAACATACGAGTGCCAAGGCGCGCGGCCAGATCTACATCCCCGTGGTCAATTGGGGCTTGCTGTTCATGGTCATATTGCTCGTGCTCGGCTTTCGCGAATCGGGCAAGCTCGCCTCGGCCTATGGCATCGCCGTCACCGGAACGATGCTGATCACCTCGGTGATGCTCGGCGTGATGATGATTTATGTGTGGAAGTGGAATCGAATCGTGGCGATCGGGGCGACCAGTCTCTTCCTGCTCGTCGACGGCGCCTATTTCGCTTCCAACATCACCAAGATTCCCGACGGCGGCTGGTTCCCGCTGCTGATCGCCGCGATCGGCTTCACCGTCCTGACCACCTGGGCCAAGGGCCGGCAACTGATGCGCCAGCGACTATCCGAATCCGCGCTACCGCTCGAAGTCTTCATCAAGTCCGCCGCGGCGTCGGTCCATCGCGTTCGCGGCACCTCGGTGTTCCTGTCGACCTCCGCCGACACGGTTCCCGCCGCTCTGCTTCACAACCTCAAGCACAATCAGGTGCTTCACACGCGCGTGCTGATCCTCAACGTCAAGGTCGAGGAGGTGCCGCACGTCTCCGCCGAGAAAAGGATCGAGGTCCATGGGGCCGGCGAGGGATTCTTCCGGGTGGTGCTCCACTACGGCTACATGGAGGAGGTCGACATCCCCCGCGACCTCGCCCGCATCGATACCTGCGGCGAGCCCTTCAACATGATGAGTACGAGCTTCTTCCTTGGACGGCAGAAGCTAATCCCGTCGCGCAAAATGCCGGGCATGGCCCTGTGGCGCGAGCGGCTCTTCGCCTGGATGCTCAAGAGCTCGGAGAGCGCGATGGAATTCTTCAAGCTCCCGACCAACCGCGTGGTCGAGCTCGGCAGTCAGCTCCAGATCTAAATCCTGACCGTGCTCCGGATGTCCGCCGGACATCCTGTGCGCGATCAGCCTTCGAGCTGGCGCATCAACAGGCGGATGTCGGCATCCAGTTCGGCGTCGGCTGCACGCAGTTTCTCGATCTGGCGGACCGCGTGGATGACCGTCGTATGGTCGCGCCCGCCGAAGCGGCGGCCGATGTCGGGGAGCGACTTGGGAGTCAGCTGCTTCGACAGGTACATCGCCACCTGCCGCGGCCGCGCCACCTCGCGCGCCCGGCGCGCCGACGTCATCTCCGCCTTGCGAATGCGGTAATGCTCGGCGACCTGCGTCTGGATCTCGTCGATCGAAATGCGCCGTTGATTGGCGCGAAGGACGTTGGCGAGCACTTCCTCGACGAAGGCGACGTCGATTTCGCGGCCCGTCATCATGGCATAGGCGCCGATGCGGTTGAGCGCGCCCTCGAGCTCGCGCACCGACGAGGTCACGCGCCGGGCGAGAAAATCGATGACCGGGCGCGGCATGTCGACGCCGGGCAAGGCCTCGAGCTTCGAGCAGATGATGTTGAAGCGCAGCTCGTAATCCGCCGAGTTGATGTCGGCCACGAGGCCCCACGACAGCCGCGACAGGATGCGCGGCGCAATCCCGTCGAGGTCCTGCGGTGCCCGGTCGGACGTGATCACCAGCCGCCGCCCGGCGGTGATGATCTCGTTCATCGTGTGGAAGAATTCCTCCTGGGTCGAATCCTTGCCGGCGATGAACTGGACGTCGTCGATCAGCAGCAGGTCGGCACTGCGCAGCCGCTGCTTGAACCCGATCGTGTCGTTTTCCTTCAGCGCTCGGATGAACTCGACCATGAACTTCTCGGCCGACATCGACACCACGCGCGCGCCGCGGTTGCGGGCGAGGAAGGCGTGGCCGATCGCATGGAGCAAGTGGGTCTTGCCGCGCCCGGTGCCGCCGTGGATGAAGAGCGGATTGAAGCCCACGGTCGGCGAGGTCGCGAGCGTCTTGGCCGCGGTCGCAGCAACTTCGTTGGCCTTGCCGACGACGAAGGTCTCGAACCGGTAGCGCGGGTCGAAGTTAGGGGCATTCGGGTCACGCTCGGCGGGAGCCGGGACCTCTTCAAGGATCAATAGCGGCGCCGGGCGAGGGGCATCGGCGGCGGCAATCACCCGAACATCGCGGACGACCGGCAGGACCGTCTTCCAGGAAAGCGTCAGCCGCTCGCCGAAATGCGAGCGCACCCAGTCGGCCATGAATTGGCTCGGCATGACCACGTCGAGCGTGCCGCTGTCCGGCTCAAACCCGCCAAGCTCCGCCGGTTTCAGCCAGCCGTCGAAGGTGCGTGCACCAAGGTCGCGGCGAAGACCGGCGCGGATAGAGTCCCAGGCCGCTTCGAGTGGCGCTGCGACAGGCGCCCCGGCCGGGTCTAGTGACGTATTCGCACCACCCGCTTGCACTGCTTCGCGCCTCCCTGTCTCAGTCCCCCAGCGAGAGGCAAAGCGATTGCACCGCGTGCGATCCGAGTCGCACGCCCAGCATCTCGTTTCTCTCTAGCTCCGGTGCGGATTCGCGCCCCGAAAGACCTTTCTGTGACTGTCTGCCCCAGCATGCAAGTGCCGTTTTTTCATCGAAGTGAAATAATCAGACTTGACAGAGGATTCAGGCCGAATGTGACGAAGAATGGCGAAAAACCGCAGTTTTCATGGTTATCGCGCCGTTAACCGTCACGCGAATCGCGGAATTTGCTGCATTTTTCTGACATTCCAAAAACGGGACGGGCCGCCGGTTTCCCGACGGCCCGCGATAATCCCTTTTCGGATCGATTTTCAGCCGAGCGACGCAACCCGCTTGGACAGGCGGGAAAATTTCCGGGCCGCAGTGTTCTTGTGGATAACGCCGCGGGCAACGCCCCGCGCAATCTCCGGCTGAACCTGCTTCAGCGCCTCGGCGGCTTCCTTCTTTTTGCCCGACTCGATCGCCGACTCGACGGCCTTTACGAAGGTCCGGATCCGGCTGACTCGCGAGTGGTTGATCGTCTGGCGCGTCGCGTTGCGGCGAATGCGCTTCTTGGCCTGCGGCGTATTCGCCATTGTCGTCCTCTAGCTCAATGAAAAACGGCGCGGCCTTGAGGCTCGCACCGAAGTGGGCGTCCCCTACCTAAAAGCGCCTGGAAGGTCAACGCTGGCAGCGCGGGCAATAGAAGGTCGAGCGGCCCCCCTGGACGATCCGCCTGACCGTCCCGCCGCAGCCGCAGGGCTTCCCTTCCCGATCGTAGACCGCGAAGCTCTTCGAGAAATAGCCGAGCTCTCCATCGGGAGACGCGAAGTCGCGCAAGGTCGATCCGCCCGCGGCAATGGCTTCGGCAAGAACGTCGCGGATCGCCGGCACGAGTCGCTGCAGCCGCTCGAGCGAGATCGACCCGCCCGCCCGCTTCGGGTGAATCCCCGCGCGATACAGCGCCTCGCAGACATAGATGTTGCCGAGACCGGCGACGATCCGTTGGTCGAGGAGCAAAAGCTTGATCGGCGCCGTCCGCCCGGCAAGGCGCCGCTTCAGCTCCTCCGGCGTTATGTCGAGCGGCTCCGGCCCGAGCGCCACGAACGTTGGCCATTCGCTCAGCTCATCGGTGCGCACCAAATCCAAGGAGCCGAAACGGCGCGCATCGTTGAGCGCAACCCGTCGGCCATCGTCCGTGTCGATGATGAAATGGTCGTGCTTGCCGATTTCGGCTGGGTCCACACGCCAATGACCCGACATGCCGAGATGGAAAACGAGCGTATCGCCTCGGTCGGTGCCGATCAGCCCGTACTTGGCCCGGCGTCCGAGCCCCGTGACCCGCGCGCCCGTCAACCGTTGCCCAAGGTCCACCGGAAGCGCGCGCCGAAGGTCGGGCCGGCGCGCCTCAATCCGCGCGATCCGGCCGCCCTTCATGATCCGCTCCAGTCCGCGAACGGTGGTCTCGACTTCCGGAAGCTCGGGCATGCGGCGCGATATGGCGAAGGCAGACCAACCCCGCTAGAGCCGCTGACCCATGACGGACCCCAAGGCACAGCGAGTGAATTTCGGCGACGAGCTCGTCAGCCCCGAAGAGAAGACGCGCCGTGTCGGCGAGGTCTTCAGCTCGGTCGCGCGCCGCTACGACCTGATGAACGACCTCATGTCGGGCGGCATGCACCGGCTGTGGAAGGACCGCTTCGTCGCCCGCGTGAAGCCGCGCGTCGGCGAGACAATCCTCGACATGGCTGGCGGCACGGGCGACGTCGCCTTCCGAATGGCTCGGCGCGGCTCGCTGGTGACGGTCGCCGACATCAACGCCGACATGCTCCAAGTCGGCAAGCAGCGCGCCGTGCGTGGCGGCCTCGGCGGCCTTTCGTGGAAAGTCGAGAATGCCGAGAAGCTCAGCTTCGCCGATGCGAGCTTCGACGCGTACACAATCGTCTTCGGCATCCGGAACGTCAGCGACATTCCAGCGGCGCTGCGCGAAGCCCATCGCGTGTTGAAGCGCGGCGGGCGTTTCTACTGCCTGGAATTTTCGTCGAGCGACTGGCCCGGCTTTGCCAACCTCTACGATGCCTATGCCTCCAGGTTCATTCCCAAGATAGGAAAGCTCGTCACCGACGACGAGGATAGCTACCGCTATCTCGTCGAAAGCATCCGCCGGTTCCCCAAGCCAGGCACGTTCAAAGTGATGGTCGCCGAGGCGGGCTTCGTCCGCGCTGCTGCCGAGCCGATGCTCGGAGGCCTCGTCACGATCCATTTGGGCTGGAAAATTTGACCACCAGCGTCACCCATTTGTGGCGTCTGCTGAAATGGGGCCGGACACTGGCCCGGCACGGCGCTCTGCGCGGCATCGAGGAAGATCCGCTGACCCCGCCACCAGTCCG
>JAXDPR010000105.1:0-5403 GCA_034668265.1 Sphingomonadales bacterium | reverse complement strand
ATCGTCGAGCCGCCGTTCGAGCCCGCAGTGGTCGCCGCGGACGCTGCCGCCGCGACTGCGGAGCGCCCCTGATGGTCCGCGCCGCCCTGACCCCGACGCGCCGGATCGGTCAGGCGCCCTGGCCCTTGGCAGCCTACGTTCCGGCGTTCACAGTGGTTCTCGCAACCTTGTTGTCCGCCTTGCCGATCATCTCGACAAGCGGTTGGTATCCCGATTTCGGATATTTGGTGTTCATCGGCTGGCGGCTGCTTCGAGCCGACCCCTGGCCCGCCTGGTGGGCGGCGCCTCTGGGCTTCGTCAACGACCTGTTCACCGGATATCCGATAGGTTTTTCAGTGGCTTTGTGGAGCGCGACGATGCTGGCGCTCGACCTTATCGACCGCCGCACCATGTGGCGCGACTATCGGACGGAATGGGTGCTCGCCGGGGTGCTGATCACGATTGACGAATGGCTGCAGTGGCGCGTCGCGAGGCTGCTCGACGCAGCGCCTCCGCTGAGCCAGATGGCGCCGCCGCTGGTCATCTCGATCTGCGTCTTCCCTTTGTTCGCCTGGCTCATCTCGCGCATCGACGCCTGGAGGCTCGGGCGATGAAGCACATGCGAATCACGACCGCCCATCAGTCGATCACTTTCTCGCGCAGGATGATGATACTTGGCGGAGCGCAGGCGACGGTCGGCGGACTGTTGATTGGCCGAATGGGCTGGCTGGCGATCGCTCAGAACCAGAAATACCAGCTGCTTTCCGAGAGCAACCGAGTCCAGCTGATCCCGGTTCCGCCGCGGCGCGGGTGGATTATCGACCGCGCCGGAAAGCCGATCGCGATCAACAAGGCGAGCTTCCGGGTCGACCTGATCCCGCAGCAGATCGTCAACGGGCCTCAGGTCATTGGCGAGCTGCAGCGCCTGATGAGCCTGCCGCCCGACGAGGTCGATCGGATCGCGCGCGAGCTTGCCGCCTCGCGCGGGTTCCAGCCGGTCTCGGTCGCCGACAATGTCCCCTACGAGCAATATGCCGCGATCACCGTCCGACTACCGGACCTGCCGGGCGTCGCCGCATCGCGCGGATTCACTCGGTTCTACCCGGGCGGGTCCACGGTCGGGCAGCTCGTCGGCTATGTCGGCGCTGCCTCAGTGACCGAATATGAAAAAGAGAACAAGAATCCGCTGCTGCTGATCCCCGGCGTGAAAATCGGCAAGGAAGGGCTTGAAAAAGCTCTTGAATCGACGCTTCGGGGCGAGCCCGGCGGCCAGCGCGTCGAAGTCACCGCGCGCGGCAAGTTGGTCAAGGAGCTCGACCCCAAGCCCGACCGCAGCGGCGGCACCGTCCAACTGACGATCGACTCCGATCTTCACGAATATGCCGCCCGCCGGATCGGAGACCAATCGGCGGCCGTCGTGGTCATCGACGTCGCCAGCGGCGACATCCTGGCTATGCCGTCAATGCCCTCTTTCGATCCCAATAATTTCTCCGACGGGATCAGCCAGAACGAATGGAGGATGCTTGCGGGCGACGACCACCTGCCGCTGGTCGATAAGGCTCTCGAAAGCCTCTACCCATCCGGGTCGACCATCAAGCCGTCGATGGCGATGGCCCTGCTCAACGCCGGGATCGACCGCACGCAGAAGGTGAATTGCACCGGCGCCTTTCAGCTCGGGAATCACACTTTTCACTGCGACAAGCGGCACGGTCCAGTCGATATGGACGCGGCCGTCGTCCATAGCTGCGACGTCTATTTCTACACCATGTGCCTCCGCGTCGGGGCGGATAAGCTCTCGCCAATGGTTCGTTCTATGGGCTTCGGCGAGAAATTCGACCTGCCGTTCGACAACCAGCGCTACGGGACCATCCCCGACCCTGACTGGATGATGCGCAAATATCATCGCAAGTGGCAGGGATACGACACCGTCAACATGTCGATCGGCCAAGGCATGGTCCTCATCAATCCGTTGCAGCTGGCGGTGATGGCCAGCCGCCTTGCAACTGGAAAGCGGGTGGTTCCGCGCCTGCTCAAGAACGCACCGGTCGTGCCGCAGACCCAGCTTGCGGTCGATGAGGATCATTTGACCTTCATTCGCAAAGCGATGTGGGGAGTTGTCGATCACGGAACCGCCGCAGGCGCGAAGCTTCCGCTCGACGGCATCCAGATGGCCGGAAAGACGGGCACCGCTCAGACGCACAATCTGAGCGCCGGCGAACGCGGCGACTATACGAGCGCGACGTGGAAGCTGCGCGACCACTCGTTGTTCATGGCCTTCGTCCCGTTCGACAATCCTCGCTACGCGGCGGCGACGATTGTGGAGCATGGCGGTTTCGGTGCCGCTGTTGCTGCGCCGCTGGTTCGTGACACGCTCACGTTCCTTTACGACAAGCCCAAGGCGATCGCGGCCCTGCAATCGTTCGAGCAGGCCCAGGGCGGAACGCTGGAAGAGCGGCTTGCGCGGAAGAACGCCGCGTGGCGGTCTGCGAACGGCCAGCCTCTCGCGTCTTCGAAGCCGGCATGATCAGCTCGGCGATCATTCCGCGGCCATTGGCGAAGCTGCCGTGGCGGCTGATCTCCATCGTCCTCGGGATCGCCGCTTTCGGTTTGATCGTCCTCTATTCGGCCGCGGGCGGGTCAATTCATCCCTGGGCCGTGAAGCAGGCGGTGGTGTTCGCAGGTTTTCTCGTGATTGCCATCGCCATGTCCTGGATGAAAGAATCGACGATCAAGGCCGTCGCCTTCCCGCTCTACGGGGTCACTTTGGTGATGCTGATCGGAGTCGAGGGCCTTGGTTTCGTCAGCAAGGGCGCTCGGCGCTGGCTCGACCTGGGGCCGATCCGCCTCCAGCCATCTGAGTTCATGAAACCGGCGATCGTCCTCACCCTCGCGCGTTTTTACGAGCTCGTCCCGGCAGCCGAGATCCGCAAGTGGCGCGCGATCTGGCCCGCGCTTGCGCTGCTAGGCGTGCCCGCCCTGCTGATCCTGCTCCAGCCCGACCTCGGCACCTGCATCATGGTGCTGCTGTGCGGGGTGACGGTGATGTTCCTGGCCGGCCTTCCGTGGTGGCTGTTCGTCGGCCCGGCCGCCGCGATCGGGGTTGCGGCGCCGGTCGTCTATTCCATGATGCACGGCTATCAGCGCAAGCGCATCGACGTGTTCCTCGACCCCGAAGGCGATCCGCTCGGCGCCGGCTATCACATCGCCCAGTCGAAGATCGCGATCGGATCGGGCGGTATCTGGGGCAAGGGCTTCCTCCACGGCAGCCAGAGCCACCTTCAATATCTGCCCGAGGGCCACACCGACTTCGTCTTTGCGACCATGGCCGAGGAATGGGGCCTGGTCGGCGGAGTCATCCTGATCTGTGCGTTTGCGTCGGTCATCAACTGGGGGATGCGAGTCAGCCAGAATGCGCGGACCCGCTTTGCCCAGCTCGCCGCCGCGGGGCTATCGGCGACGATCTTCTTCTACGTTTCGATCAACCTGTTGATGGTCATGGGCCTTGCCCCGGTGGTCGGCGTGCCACTGCCGCTGGTCAGCTTCGGCGGCTCGGCGGTGATGACCATCATGTTGTGCCTCGGCCTGCTGATGGCCCTGGAGCGGCAGCAGCGCACGGTTTCGCGCCTGATTTGAGGTCCGGCTTGAATGCGTGCGGTTGCGCACCAGATACGCCCATGCTACCGGCGCCGCCGCTCCAGAGCGCTTGAGACGCCGGTGGAGCCTTCGCCTGACGGCAGTGGACGCATAGCTCAGTTGGTAGAGCAGCTGACTCTTAATCAGCGGGTCCTAGGTTCGAGCCCTAGTGCGTCCACCATTTTTCAAGGGCGGCGTTTCCAGCTCAAGCGCCGCACGATTCCCGAACGATGAGTTCGGTCGGCAGGCGGTCGAAGCCCGCTTGCGGATGCGGATCGAGGATGCTGCCCACGAGCAGCCGCCCGGCTTCCCGCGTATCCTGCCGGATGGTGGTCAGCGCGGGCGTGCTGAGCCGGCTCAGAAGCATATCGTCATAGCCGACAACCGACACGTCGCGGGGCACGGCTCGCCCCGCCCGCCCGAGTGCCCGGATCGCGCCCAAGGCGATGAGGTCGCTCGCCGCGACAACGCCGTCGAATTGAATGCCGCGCTTGAGCAAGCCGCTGACCGCCGCCTCCGCAGATTCGAGCTCGAATTCGACATCGCAAACCAGCGCCGGGTCGAACGCAAGTCCCGCCTGCTTCAATGCCGTTTGATAGCCGCGGCGCCGTTGCATCGCCTCGGGATCCGTACCGCCGATGAAGGCAATTCGGCGACGGCCAAGCCGCGCAAGATGCCCGGTCGCCCGCGTTCCACCGGCGAGATTATCCGATCCGATCGACCGGTAGAGCTGCCCTGGCAGCTTGGCTCCCCAGACCACGAACCGGGCGTTCGTTTCTGAAAGCCGATTGAGGTCCTTGTGCATCGCGCTCTGGCCGAGAAAGATTACGCCGCTGGCCCTGCTCGTGGTCGTCGCGAGGACGAGATCCTCGTACGTCGCGGGGGCCACATGGCTGACAGTGAAGTCGCAATCGCGCGCTCTCGCGGCCTCGCCGATGTTGGCCAGCAGCTCAAGGAAGAACGGGTGTGAAAGCGGTAGCGGCCGGCCGTGGAAATAGGGCGTGACGACCACGATTGAACCTTCCGCGCCGATCGGAGCGGTCGGCATGGATTGCCTAAATGCATAGTCATGATCGCGCGCCAGCGTCCAGATTTGCTGCTTGGTCCTGGTGCTGATCAGCGGGTGGTCATTGAGCGCGCGCGAGACCGTTGAAACAGACACGCCGGCGAGCTTCGCGAGATCCTCGAGAGTGGTCTTTGCGGATTTCGCGTCAGCCATTGCGCTCGTGCTCATTTGGGACTTGTATGCCGGCACATAGCGTTCCGGGGGCTGGTTGTTGGAAAAAGTCGTTCAACCATTTGCCCGGCTGAGCGACCGGAACGAACGGCGTTCGTTTCCCAAGCGTCAAATCCTGAATCTGTGTTGCGGCTTGTTCGGGGTGCAGATCGTCTGGGGCCTCCAGAACGCGAACACCAGCCGAATATTCCAGACGCTGGGCGCCCGGGTCGAGGACCTTCCGATTTTGTGGATCGCCGGGCCGATCGCCGGGCTCCTGGTTCAGCCGATCATTGGGGAGTGGAGCGACCGGACGACCGGCCGCTGGGGTCGCCGCCGCCCTTTCATGACGGTCGGAGCGCTGCTGACGGCTCTCGCGCTGGTGGTGATGGCCAACGCGGGCACGGTTGTCGCCGCCGCACTTGCGCTCTGGCTTCTGACCTTTTCGATCAACATCGTCATGGAGCCGTTCCGCGCATTGATGGGCGATCTCGCGCCCGCGGACGCGCGCGACGAGGGCTTCGCAATGCAAGTTTTGTTCATCGGCGCCGGCGCGGTCTTCGCCTCGGTCCTGC
>JAXDPR010000104.1:0-4894 GCA_034668265.1 Sphingomonadales bacterium | reverse complement strand
TCCGTCGGCAAACACCACGACTCCCGTTGCGCCCTCCGGTTGGGGCGCAGACGTGGGTTGAGGATCGGCCAAAAACGGGCTCCCGCGGGTGGAAAATCGACGATGTCGCTAAGGCATTTCCGCTATGCACTTTGTGGCGGCGGGTCAACGCTGGTCAGGCGATAAATCCACAGCTACCTAGCCGCCATGATCAGGGACGACATCAAGGCCGCGACCATCGCCGCCATGAAAAGCGGCGACAAGGACTCGCTCGGCACGCTGAGGCTGGTCTCGGCGGCGATCAAGAACCGCGACATCGAGGCACGCACCGGTTCGGCGCCGAAGGACGACGACGTCCTGGTCACCGAAGTGCTTCAGAAGATGGTCAAGCAGCGCCGCGAATCGGCCGAGATTTATCGCGCCAACGGCCGTGCCGACCGCGCCGAAGTCGAGGAAGCCGAGATCGCGGTCATCGAGCGCTTCCTTCCGCAGCAGCTGGGCGACGCCGAGGCGGAGGCGAAGATCCGCGAGATTGTCGCCGAGACCGGCGCATCGTCGATGAAGGACATGGGCCGGGTGATGGCGCTGGTGAAGGAGCGCCTCGGCGCCGCAATCGAGCCCGCCCGGGCGTCCGCATTGGTGAAGGCCGCCCTGGCCTCATGAAAAAGGCCCCGCCGCAAGGTGCGGCAGGGCCCAAATTCGATGAAATCTTCGTCTATCTTGCGGCGGCGGCTGTGGTCCCGCCGGCCATGCCGGTGAGGCCCGTCACGCCATCCATGGTCAGCTGATAAAGCCGCATGGCGATCGAGGTCGCGAGAGCGCCCGCCATTGCGATCTGGAGGTTGGCGCATACCGCGGCCAATTGCGCACCGATCGCCGGTATGTTGCCGAGAGCCGCGCCGACGATCGGCAAAGCGATGATCGTCACTGCTGTCACGATGGCCCGATCCGCGGGCATCGCCAGCCCGGCAATGAGACCGAGGACAACAAGCACCAGCGGCACATTCATCATGTTAAGGGCCACGCATCCGGCCACGATCGCGAGTACAATGGCGATTGCGCGGGCAAGCCCGCCGATTTTCATCAACATATCAAAACCCTCCCTTGTGATTCCTTTCACCGGTCTTGCGCCGCTGTTTCGGAACAAGGAGCAGATTAACCTTAAAAGTGGTCATTCCATGCATGAAATGAATCGTTAAAAATCAAAGGCCTGTAGGTGCTTGTCAAATATTCACCAGCGGCGCCGGCCTCCCCAGCTGTGGATAAGTCATCTGCAATGCTTGCGGGCGAATCAGGCGCGGCTAGGGTCGTTGTCGTGACCCTCTCACCGCAATGGCTCGATGAACTGCGCGCGCGGACGACGCTGTCGGGCGTGATCAGCCCCAGCGTGAAGCTGTTGCGCGCGGGCCGCGAGTGGAAGGCCTGCTGCCCCTTCCACAACGAAAAGACGCCGAGCTTCACCGTCAACGACGACAAGGGCTTCTACCATTGCTTCGGCTGCGGCGCGCACGGCGACGCGATCCGCTTTTTGACCGACCATCGCGGAATGCCGTTCATGGATGCGGTGAAGGAGCTTGCGGGGAAAGCCGGGATGGAGGTCCCCGCTCCCGACCCCAAGGCCCGGGAACAGGCGGAGCGGACAGCGAGCCTGACCGACGTCATGGCCGAGGTCGCGAAATATTATTCCGAGCAACTGAACGGCATGGCCGGCGCGGACGCCCGCGACTATCTCAAGCGCCGCGGAATCGATGCCGCCACCGCCCAGCGTTTCGGCCTCGGCCTCGCCCCCGACAATCGCGCCGCGCTCAAGCGCGCGCTGGGCAAGCTCGGCGAGGACAGACTGATTGAGACCGGCATGCTGATCCAGCCCGAGGCCAATGAATCGGGTGAGCGCGAGAAGGAGAGCTACGACCGCTTCCGCGGGCGGTTGATGATCCCGATCCGCGACCCCCGCGGCCGCGTCATCGGCTTCGGCGGGCGGATTCTCGGCGAAGGCGAGCCCAAATATCTGAACTCCCCGCAGACTGTTCTCTTCGACAAGGGCCGCACGCTCTACAATCTCGACCGCGCGGGCCCGGCCAGCCGAACCGCCAGGCGCCTGATCGTTGTCGAAGGCTATTTGGACGTGATCGCGCTCGACCGCGCCGGCATCGCCGAGGTCGTCGCCCCCAACGGAACCGCGCTGACCGAGGGTCAGCTCGAGCGCTTGTGGCGGCTGGACCCCTCGCCGATCCTGTGCTTCGACGGCGACAATGCCGGCCGCAAGGCCGCGATCCGCGCAGCGACCCGTGCCCTGCCCCTGCTCCGCCCGGACCGGACGCTTCGCTTCGTCGAGCTGCCCCCCGGCCAGGACCCGGACGATGTCATCAATGCCGGCGGTCGCGAGGCGTTCGAGGCGCTGCTCGCCAATCCCGAGCCGCTCGACGCCCGCCTGTGGCGCCACGAGCTGGAGGCGGAAGCACTTGCCACGCCCGAGGCCTGGGCCGGCCTCAAGGAGCGCCTGATCGCCCACGCCCACGCGATCGGCCACGCCGATCTCGCCCGGATCTACCGCGAGGACTGGCTCGACCGCTTCTACAAGCAGCGGCGCCCCGCGGGGACGGCACCGCGCGCTTTCACGCCGCGCGGCAGCTTCAAGAACGGCCGCTTCGTCCCGCCGGCGCCGCCCGTGCGCCAGGAGGCGCGGGACATTGCCAATAGCGGCATCGACGCCCCGACCGCCCGCGCGCTGATCCTCGGTTTCGCCTATTTTCCCGAGGAGTTGCCGGCCCATTGCGAGCAGCTCGCCTCGCTTCCGATCCCTGACAAATCGACCGCGAAGATGCGCGACGACCTCGTCAACGCGGCCTTCTCCGGCGCCGCGCTTGATCGGGACGGCATTGCCACCATATTAGCGCCCAACGGAGCAACGGGCGGGAACGCCCTGCGCGGACTGGGCTTTTCCTTCACCCGACGCGACAGCGATCCCGAGCGCGCCCGAAGCGATCTCGTGGCAGCGGTCGAGATCATCGCCGCGGCGGAGGAAGTGGATCAGGCGCTCGCGCATGCAACAGAACGGCTGAAGCGGGATTTGACCGACGAGGCCTTGGAAGAACAGCAGCGCCTGGTCGAGGCGCAGCAGACACTTAGAGAGAGGCTGGCGCAGCTGGCCGGCACGGATTAGCGGCGGAAACCTATGGCAAAAAACGAACCCCAGGACGTCGACACGGTCGAGGACGGCGATGCGCCGCTGATCGATCTCAACGACGCGTCGATCAAGAAGATGATGCAGCGCGCCCAGAAGCGCGGGATCATCACCATCGATGAGATCAACGCGGCCTTGCCCGCGGACCAGAACGAGCTGATCGAGGATCTGATGTCGCAGCTCTCCGAGCGCGGCGTGACCATCGTCGAGCACGAAGAGGGTGGTGCCGACGACGACGACGAGGAAGAAGACAAGGAGCCCGAGCCGACGATCGAGGACGAGGTCGATCCCCTCGACGACGGCGGCCCCCGCCCGTCCGCCGCGGTCAAGAAAGAGCCGACCGACCGCACCGACGATCCCGTCCGCATGTACCTGCGCGAAATGGGCGCGGTGGAATTGCTCTCCCGCGAGGGCGAGATCGCCATCGCCAAGCGCATCGAGGCCGGCCGCGACATCATGATCTGGGGCCTGTGCGAAAGCCCGATCACCTTCAACGCCATCATCGGCTGGTCGAACGCCCTCAACGAGGGCCGGATGCAGCTGCGCGAGATCATCGACCTCGAGGCGATGCTGTCGAAGGGCCCGACGGCGGAGCAGCTCAACGAGACCGAAGAAGGCGGCGAAGGCGGCGGCGAAGGCGAGATCAGCGAGAAGGTCGCCGGCCCCTCGATCAAGGAAGAGGAAGAGGTTGCCGACCAGCCCGAGGCCGGCACCAACGAAGACGACGAGGACATGGTCGAGCGGCGCACCCAGCCGCAGGCCGAGGAAGAGGACGAGGACAACACTTTGTCGCTCGCCCAGATGGAAGAGACGCTAAAGCCCCAGGCCCTCGAGAAGTTCGCCGAGATCACCGCGATCTTCAAGAAGTTCAGCAAGGTCCAGGCGCACCGCATGGAGGCGGTCCAGTCGGCGCAGGATTTCCCGGCGGCCGACGAGAAGAAATATCAGCGCCTGCGCGAGCAGCTGACGGCCGAGGTCGAGAGCGTCCAGTTCCACAATTCCAAGATCGAGGCGCTGGTCGACGCGCTCTACGCCTACAACCGCCGGCTGACCGCGCTCGGCGGCCAGATGCTTCGCCTGGCCGAACGCCACAAGGTGCCGCGCCGGGCCTTCCTCGAAAGCTACATGGGCCACGAGCTGGACGAGACCTGGCTCGACTGCGTCGCCGGAACCGACAAGAAATGGGCCGCTTTCGCCGGCGTCGAGCGCGACACGGTCGAGCGCATCCGCTCCGAGATCGCGGCCATCGCGCAAGGCACCGGCACCTCGCTCGGTGAGTTCCGCCGCATCGTAAACCAGGTCCAGAAGGCCGAGCGCGAGGCGCGCATCGCCAAGAAGGAAATGGTCGAGGCCAACCTCCGCCTCGTCATCTCCATCGCCAAGAAATACACCAACCGCGGCCTGCAGTTCCTCGACCTCATCCAGGAAGGGAACATCGGCCTGATGAAGGCGGTCGATAAGTTCGAATACCGCCGCGGCTACAAATTCTCGACCTACGCCACCTGGTGGATCCGCCAGGCGATCACCCGCTCGATCGCCGACCAGGCGCGCACCATCCGCATCCCGGTGCACATGATCGAGACGATCAACAAGCTGGTCCGCACCGGCCGCCAGTTCCTCCACGAGACCGGCCGCGAAGCGACCCCCGAGGAGCTCGCCGAGCGCCTCTCCATGCCGCTCGAAAAGGTCCGCAAGGTCCTCAAGATCGCCAAGGAGCCGATCAGCCTCGAA
>JAXDPR010000103.1:0-2968 GCA_034668265.1 Sphingomonadales bacterium | reverse complement strand
GCCCCACATGTGCCGGTGCTGGTCAGCGACGTGATCGCCGCGCTCGCGCTTATCGGCGGCGAAACGGTCGTTGACGGCACATTCGGAGCGGGCGGCTACACGCGCGCCCTGCTTTCTGCGGGGGCGGGACGAGTGATAGGATTCGATCGCGACCCCGACGCGATCGAAGCGGGAAGATCGCTCGTCCCGGACCCGCGCCTCGAGCTGATCCAGCAGAACTTCAGCCAGATGGACCGCGTGCTCAATGAGCGCGGCATTGGCCTGGTTGACGCCATCGCGCTCGATATCGGCGTATCATCGATGCAGCTCGACCGGGCCGAGCGCGGCTTTTCCTTCCAGGGTGACGGGCCGCTCGACATGCGGATGAGCAAGTCGGGGCTCACCGCCGCCGAGTTCCTGAATACGGCCGAAGAGGCCGAGATCGCCCGGGTCCTGCGCGACTATGGGGAGGAGCCGCGTGCCCGGGCGATCGCCCGCGCCATTGTTGCCGCACGTCCGGTCGAGCGCACTGCCGAGCTGGCGGCGATCGTCCGCCGCGCCGCCGGCTTCCGTCAGGGTCAGAAGAGCGATCCCGCGACCCGCACCTTTCAGGCGATCCGGATCCATTTGAACGCCGAGCTCGACGAACTCGAGCAGGGTCTCGAGGCTGCCGAGCGTGCCTTGAAGCCCGGCGGCCGACTGGCGGTTGTCACCTTCCACAGCCTCGAAGACCGGATTGTGAAGCGCTTCTTCCGCGAGCGCAGCGGCAGCACGCCCGCCGGATCGCGGCACCGCCCGGTGATTGTCGATCCGAACGAGCCGACCTTCGAGCGCGTCGCCAAGCCTGTCGCTCCGTCGGATCGCGAGCTCACCGTCAATCTGCGCGCCCGCTCTGCGCGCCTTCGGTCCGCCGTCCGCACTTCCGCTCCACCTCGCAAGGAACGCCTGCAATGAGTAGCCGCAGCTTCCGCTCCGTCTTCATGGTCGCCAGTTGCGCCGGCGCGGCGCTTGGCTGCTACATGGTCTCGCTCCGCGTCGCCTCGGAGCGCGCCCAGCTTGAGGCAGTCGAAGGCCGGATCGTCCTCGCCCAGCGCGACATGCGAGTGCTCCAGACCGAGATCGGCACCCGTGGACGACTTTCGCAGCTCGAGCGCTGGAACGCGGGCGCGTTCGCTTTGGCAGCTCCCTCGGCAGATCAGTTCCTGAAGGGCGGCTTCGAGCTCGCCCGGCTCGCCCAACCCGAGCACAAGGTCGACTTCCAGGCGCCGGTGGTGCTGGCTTCGGCTCCCGCCCCGGCCAAGCCATCGCCCGTCGGCCAGGCCGGAACAGACGATTCCGGCGCAGCCGCCGCAGCGACTACGCCCAATGCCTTGCTTCACGTAGCAAGCCTGAAAACCGAGACGCGCGAGGTTCCGGCGCGGACGGTCGTCGCATTGCCCCAGACGACCGCCATATCCACGGGCAAGCCGGCAACATCGGCTAAGCCGGCAAACAAGCCGTCCGTGGAGAAGCCGGGCCTCGCGGCCGCCCAGCCCAAAAAGCCTGTTGCCAAGGCGGCCCAGGCGACGGGCAAGAAATCCGTGGATAAGGCGCCGGTCATTACGGCGCAGGCGGTGACAAGGCCGGTACGGCTTGCGAAAGTCGATCCGCTGGCGCTGCTTCCGGCCAAACATTCCAAGGGTCCGACTGCCGAGAGATGAACGCACCGTCGCCCGCTCTCGTCGCGCCACGGCCCGAGCGGCTCCGACTGGTCGGCCAGCGCCGCCAGCTGCTCGCCGTCATGCACCAGCGATTGATGTTCGGCATGCTGGTCTATGCCGGGATTGTCGCCATCATCGCCCTGCGAATCCTCTATCTCGCTGCCTTCGGCGACCATGCCGGCCGCAAGGAAGAGCTGACCTCCTACATCCCCGAACGCGGCGATATCGTCGACCGAAACGGCGACCCGCTGGCGCGCACGATCGATGCCTGGACGATCGCGATCCATCCCAACAAGGTGATTGGTGACAAGCTAGCGCTCGCCCACCGCCTCGCTGAGCTGATGCCGGAATATCGCGAAGAGCAGTATTTCGCGCTGCTGAGGTCGGGAAAGCCCTTCTTTTACCTGCGTCGTCGGGCGTCGCCGGGCCTGGTCGAAGCGGTCAATGCGATCGGCGAACCGGGCCTCGCCATCCAGCGCGAGCCCGACCGGCTCTATCCGCAAACCAGCCTTGCGGCGCACGTCATCGGCTATACCGACATCGACGGCCACGGCGTCGCGGGCATGGAGCGCGCGTTCGACTCTTATCTTTCCGATCCTGCCACGCGCGGGCAGCCGCTCACGCTGTCGATTGACAGCCGGGTCCAGCAAGCGCTCGAGCATGAGCTGCTTTCCGCAATGACCCACTTCTCGGCGATCGGCGCCGCCGGTGTCGTGATGGATGTCCACACCGGTGAAGTTCTGGCGATGACCTCGCTTCCGCAGCTCAATCCCAATGCGGCGGGGCAGGGAACTGACGAGGCGCGCTTCAACCGCGCCACGCTCGGCGTTTACGAGCTCGGATCGACCTTCAAGCCCTTCACGGTCGCGATGGCGATGGACAGCGGCATCATCAAGAGCTTTGGCAAGGTCTACAACTGCCCGCAGGAGCTGCACGTCTACGGCCATGTCGTCCACGACACCCATCCGTATGGCCGGGCCTGCACCGTCGCAGAGATCATGAAGGAAAGCTCGAACATCGGCACCGCGCAGATTGCCGACCAGGTCGGTGCGGAGCGCCAGAAGGCCTTCCTCAAGAAAATGGGCTTCCTCGACCCGGTCCGGATCGAGCTGAAGGAGCGCGGGCGCACCCTGACTCCGGGCTCGCGCTGGGGTCCGTTCGAGACGATGACGGTCGGTTTCGGCCATGGCATCGCCGTCACCCCGCTTCACCTCGCGACCGGTTACGCCACGCTGTTCAACGGCGGGGTCTACCATCCGGCGACCCTGCTCAAGATCGACGGCAACCAT
>JAXDPR010000102.1:0-2646 GCA_034668265.1 Sphingomonadales bacterium | reverse complement strand
TCATCGCCGAGCCCTTGCCGAAGGCGCGGTCGATCTGCGCGAGCGCCGCTTCCAGGGCCTTCTGCCGGTCCATGCCCGAGCTATCCAATTTGCCGCTTTCCAATGTGTTGCCGATGACTTTGAGCTGCGCTGCCATGTCCCCTGTCTCCGTTCAAGCGTCAATCAAAAGCGGCCGAGCCCCGCCTGGTGAGAATCGCGTGTACCGTGTTTGTTCAATGAGAACAAGAGGGGAACAGGCATCGCAGGAATGCCGGGATGCATTCCGAGAAGCGCAGTATCGACCCGCCGCGCCCAAAGTTTGCTAAGTTTGCGCCTCAACGCGGGCGCGCGCAAACGCGAGGGACCACGAAACGCAGCGATTGCAGCGAGACTACGCGTGAGTACGCTGGAGGGTGCCCGGGGCCGTGTGTCGGCTTCGTCGGTTTCGCTGGATCTAACCAGCCGCAGCGCCGGCTGGCGGCGGGGCCGGGGGTGTGTCAACTTCGTGAACTTCGCCTCCTTCACTGGTGAGCCGCGCGCTCAATCTGGAGGCGAGGCAGTTATCGCAAGTGGGGTGCTGTAGGATAGAAGTTTCAAAGGTGCATCGCACGCGATCAAGCCTAGCTCTTCGTGATCGCTCGGCAGATGGGCTCGCGGTATCGCGTGCAGAAATCCGGCAGATGCCCTTTTCGCCAATATCGTGACAGTCCGACCCGATCGGCGAGCGCCAGGTAGCGCGGATCGCGGCGCAATGGAGCGGCACCCGACGCGGTCAAATAGATCGTGTCCAGATTATCGGGATTCGCAAACCAAATAGCGTCCTCTTCCGCCGCCGTGCCCGCGGTTCGCCGGGGGTAAAGCCGGTCGGCCAGCCTGAAGGCCTCATCGAGATCGCCTAGCCGAGCAAGCGCCAGCATGCATTGGATCACCGGCAGGTCGTCGTCTGCCGGCTGCCGACACGCGGCTTGTGCGACGGACAGCGAGCGTTCCCGGACTGCGAGCGCGAGCGGGCGAGCAAGCGACGGGTAGTGCGGGAACAGTCCGCTGGCCCTGACTTGCTGATCAAAACGGGACAAAGCGTCGAAATCACCCCGCGCGGTCAATCCCCCAACGCGTTTCAAGAATAGGCCGCCGTAGTGGGGCCAGAGGCGATGCCCTCGCCTGAATAAAGCTTCCGCATCATCGGACTGGCCACTCGCCTCAAGCGCAATCAGCGAATTCGCCATCTTGCCCGGACCATAGGGGCTCCTTGCAAGACTTTCGGCAGCGATCGGCAACGCCTCGTCGAGCCGGCCAACATTGCGCAGAAGAATTCCGAGAGTGCTCAGGACGGATGGCGCGTTGGGATCTGCAGCCAAGCCGTGTCGCAGGCTCGCCTCGCATTCGGCAATCCGTGCTTCGGCATGAAGCATGCACCAGGGAATGTAGACGTCGCCGAAGTCCGGCGCGAGACGGATCGCGCGCGCCGCCGCCGCTCGGCCGGACGCAAGTGCGCCCGACCGCTCGGCAGTCGGGATCACCATGACATTCAATCCCGTCGACATTGCTAGCGCAAGTTGTGCGATCGCAGAATCCGGTGCGCCCTGCGCAACGCGCCGTGCGCGTTGGAATGCCCGCTGGCTATCGAAGCTAGTCTGATTCGTATCGAGCAGATTGGCGATCACCGCCGGATCAGACGGATGCTCTCGGTCGAGCCGGAGGAGAGGCGCCACCCAAGACAGCGCCGCCGAAAGCTGGGCGCCAACCTGATCGGGAAGAGCGTCGGGGTCGTTGGGTTCGGCCGAAATCTGGCGCGAGAGGACGACTGCGTGGCGCAGCGGATCATCGAGCGTGACGGTTGCTGCGGACCGATTTCCGCTGCCGGTAATGGAACCCGACAGAACGAAGTCAGCCCGCGCCCCAGTCGTTCGATCGCGCTCGAGCCTTGAAACGGAAACCCCAGTCTCGGTGAGCATCCGGATCGACGCGTCTGCGACCTGCCCAGCGAGGCGACGAGAGTTCTCATCGCCACGATCGTAGGCGAAAGGCTCTACGGCAATCCTCAGGGTGGTCGATGGCGGCGGCCGATGAGACAGCGCGAAAATTGCAATTGCCGCCACCAGGCTGATGATCGCCGCGCCGGCTATCGCTAACCGGCGCGTGCGGCCTGCCGAGACGCGGTGACCATTCTCGATCAGCCGGTAGCCGGCTCTTGGCACGGTTTCGATGGCAAATCCGCCGGCATGTTCCGCGAACTGCCGAAGCAGGGAAATCGAGCGGTTGATGACGTCGTCTCCGACGATCCGACCGTCCCAGCACAGTTCGACCAGCTCGTCGCGGGTTACGACTTCGCCGCGCTTCGCGGCGAGGGCGATCAGCACCTTCAACGTTTGCGGCTGGAGCCGCTCCTGGCCCCCTTCCCACCGCGCCTCGCGAGACACAGGATCGATCGTGGCGTTGCCGAGCCGGAACGGCTCGCGCGCCGCCAGTTCCATGACCATCGATCGTCCAGCGAACGGACGGTTCATGTCACGCCCCCCGGCGCTGATTAGCACAAATCAGGAATAAATCAGCTTTCTGCCATTGGTCCGTGCCGGGTCGAGACAGCAGTCTAGGCGCGGGCACGTGGATTGACGACGATCAACGTGACCTCACTTTGACTTCGATTCAATGGAGGAATTCAATGAA
>JAXDPR010000101.1:0-5137 GCA_034668265.1 Sphingomonadales bacterium | reverse complement strand
AGCGCCGGTCGCCGCGGCCCTCCTCGACATGGTGGCGCGAGCGCAGCATGATCGAGCCGCGCCCAGCCGTGTACGCGCCGCGAATTCCCGACAGGCCGAGAATGAAGCAGCCGGTCGGGAAATCCGGTCCCTTCACATGTTCCATCAGCCCTTCCGAGCTGATCGCCGGATCTTCGATGTAGGCGCGGCAGGCGGCGAGCACTTCGCCCAGATTGTGCGGCGGAATGTTGGTCGCCATGCCGACGGCGATGCCGCCGGCGCCATTGACCAGCAGGTTGGGGAAGCGCGCCGGCAGGACCTGCGGCTCACGCTCGGACGCATCGTAATTGGGCGTAAAATCGACCGTATCACGGTCGATATCTCCGAGCAGGAAATTCGCGACCTTGGCCAGCCGCGCCTCGGTGTAGCGCATCGCCGCCGGCGGATCGGGGTCCATCGAGCCGAAATTGCCCTGGCCGTCGATCAGCGGCACGCGCATCGACCAGTCCTGGGTCATGCGCGCCAGCGCGTCGTAGATCGCGCTGTCGCCGTGTGGGTGATATTTACCCATGACGTCGCCGACGATGCGGCTCGACTTGCGATACGGCCGGCCGGCGACATAGCCGGCTTCCTGGCAGGCGTAGAGAATCCGGCGATGCACCGGCTTCAGGCCGTCGCGCACATCGGGCAGCGCACGGCTGACGATGACGCTCATCGCATAGTCGAGGTAGGAGGTCTTCATCTCCTCGACGATTGAGATTGGCGCGATGTCGCTGTCGCCGGGAGGCGGTGACCCTGTAGGAGGTGTAATGTCGTCTATAGGGGGCTGGGTTGCCAAGGAAGGTTCCTGCTACTTGAGATGCGCGGGGGAGTGCGGCGCGGCGCCGCGTTCCCCCATTGCTATCTTATCTAGTGCCTGTTCGGCCCCAGCGCCACCCCGCGCCCGCGCGCCCGCGCGAGGGAAATATTCGCTGGGAAGGCTTCGCCAGGACCGAGTTCCCGAGCAAAATCAGCTGGTTCAAAGGCCGTTCACGGCGTGCGCGCCAAGTCACTTGGCCTCGCAACATTCCGGGTCTAAGTCGCGCCGTCATTTCGCGCCGGCGTGTCCGGCCGCAACAGGAGAATCCTGACCATGAAGCCGATCCCCACCACCGCGCTCGCGCTCGTCATTGCCGCCTCGGCCGCGCCGGCTGCGGCCCAATACGGCTCCTACGGCTCGAGCGCGCAGCAGCAGACGCCGGAGAATCGTCCGCAAGCGACGCAGCCCGCGGCGCAGGACGCGACGAAGGCCAACATCCAGCCGTCGAAGAAGGCGGTCAACGCGATCGTCGCCCTCCAGACCGCGGTCACCAACAAGGACGTCGCGAACATTCCGGCCAGGCTTGCCGCCGCGCAGGCCGTCGCCCAGACCAAGGAAGACCGCTATTTGATTGCCCGCCTGCAGCTCCAGGCTGCGGCCGCGGCGAATGACAATACGGCAATGGAGGCAGCGCTTGGGGCCGTTGCCGCTTCAAACTATCTGGATGCGGCGCGGATGAGCGATTTGTACGTCGCGCTCGGCGGAACCTATTACAACAGCAAGCAGTATCCGCAGGCTGCGGCGGCATTTCAAAAAGCGCTGTCGGTGAACCCGCAGAACGCAGACGCGGCCCCGATGGCCGCTGAAGCCTTGCTCGGTGCAGGTCAGAAGGCCGAAGCTGCAGCGGCTTTCCAGCGTCTTATCCAGACGCGTTCCGCGGGCGGCAAAAAGCCTGAGGAAAATCTCTACAAGCGCGCGATCAGCGTTGCATATGATGTAAAATCGCCCGCGGCGATCGACCTCGCCCAGCAATGGGTCGCGGCATATCCGACGCCGTCGAGCTGGAGCGATGCCATCGCCATCTATCGCAACTATAATCTTGGCGACGCCGAGACGACCCTCGACCTTCTGCGCTTGAAGCAGACCTTGGGCATGCTCAGCGCGGACGAATACACCACCCTCGCGGCAGCGGCGACGGACCAGTTGATCTTCGACGAAGCGCAGACAGTCCTGGACGCGGGCCTCGCGGCCAAGAAGATCGACCCCGCCAGCGCCAAAGGTCGCGACCTGATCGGAACCCTAAAGGTCAAGGCCAAGCCGACTGCCGCCGATCTCGGCGCGGCAACCAAGATCGCAGCCAACGGCCATGCGCTGATGCGGATCGGCGACAATTATGCCGCTCTTGGCGACTATGCCCACGCGGTCGAGGCGTACAAGCTTGCCATGGGCAAGCCGGACGGAGATGCGGCGCTGGCCAATCTGCACATCGGCATGGCGCTCGCCCGTTCGGGCGACAAGGCCGGTGCAACTGTAGCCCTCAATGCCGTTACCGGACCGCGCGCGGGCATCGCAAAATACTGGCTGACCTTTCTCGCGCAAAAAGCCTGAACCGTCAGGGGTTTAGCGAAGGGCGCCGGCGACGGCGGCGCCTCGTGATCGCCATGTGCCGTTTCGGGATGGTTAAGTCGTTTCCTCTTAGCGCAAAGTAAATGCTCGCATAGAGCGGGCTGAGGGTGCGTTCCGAAGGAAACCAGTAGCCAGTGCGCTTCGACGATCGTCTGCTGACCGTCCTCAACCAGCCGGCCGAGGACCGCCACGACGCCGCAGTGCGTTGGAGGCAGCTGGTTGACCTCGTCTCGCGCGCCGGCGCCAACAGCCCAAGTCCGGTCACTGCCGACGCTCTTGCGGCCATTCGCGAGGAAGCTCCACGGGTCGAGGAAGCGGTTCGCGCGGCCACCGCGCGAGCAGTGGCGGCATTGCCGCTTCCGCTCGGCCTGCTTGAATATTTTGCATCGGAATCGCTGAGCATTGCCGCGCCCGTGCTTGCGGCCGCGACGCTTGATGCACGCCAGTGGCGCGCGCTGATCGCCGTTGCCGACGCGGAGACGCAGGCGTTCATTCGAGCACTCCACCCGGAGCTTCGGGCCGAAGCTCCCGCGGAAAATCTGGAGCGGCACGTCCGCGAGCTCGTGCCCGAGCTAGCCATGGCGGGTCCGGCACCGGCCCCCTTGGGGTCGCCGTCGCTGCAGGACGTGATCGAGCGCATTGAACGGCGCCGACGCCTGCGTTCCGGCCAGGCTGCCGAGCCGACGGAGACTGCTCCGTCCGCGCCGGGATCGCCGGCGCTGTTCCGCTGGGAATGCGGGCCTGGCGGCGAGATCGCCTGGGTCGAGGGCGCGCCGCGCGGTCCATTGATCGGGCGGTCGATTGCCCGGCAGGAAGCGGATGACGGCAACTGCGTCGCTTTGGAGGTCGTCCGTGCCTTTTCGGTACGCGCTCCGTTCCGCGATGCCCTGTTGCGGGTCGGCGGCGTCGGCCCGGTGGCGGGCGAATGGAAGATTAGCGGCGTGCCCGCCTTCGAGCCCGCCGACGGCCGCTTCGCCGGCTATCGCGGGGTGGCACTGCGCGACTCTCCTCCTGCGCCTGCGGCGCCTGCCCGGGATGTCATTCCCGACATGTTGTCGGACCCGGATTCGGTGCGCGAGCTGGTCCATGAGATCAAGACGCCGCTCAACGCCATCATGGGCTTCGCGGAGATCATCGAAGGGCAGTATCTGGGCCCGGCGGATCGCGGCTATCGCGAGCGCGCCGCCGAGATCGGGCGCCAGGCGCGCCTGCTGCTGACGGCGATCGACGACCTCGATTTTGCCGCCAAGGTCCATTCGGCGAAAGGCACGGTGCGAGAGCGGATCGACCTTGGCGTGCTGGTTGAACGAGCCGGCGGCGAGCTGCGCGATATCGCCGCCAAGCGCGGTGTCGAAGTGGCCGTGGCATCGCCGCGCGGGGAAATTCCGGCCGCCGTCGAGGCTGAGCTCGCCGACCGGCTGCTGTTCCGCCTGTTCAGCGCGCTTGCCGACCAAGCCGAACGAGGCGAGCGGTTGCAGGTCGCAGCCGAGTCCATAGGTGGCGGGTCGCGAATTTCGATCAGCCGACCGGCTGCGTTCAAGGAAATTGCCGACGCCGAGCTGTTCGGCGGCACAGGCAATGAGGGCGTCGAGAGCGGTTTCTCGCTCCGGCTCGCGCGCGGCCTGGCGCGGATCGCCGGCGGCGACCTGGTCGCCAGTCGCGATGCTTTCGCTTTGCTGTTTCCGCGGCCCTGAGTCCCCCCGCAGCTTCGCGCCTTGGCTCGGCTGCGGGCTTTGTCTATCTCCGCAGGCGACCGGGGAGGGCCTGTAGCTCAACGGTAGAGCCGGCCGCTCATAACGGCTAGGTTGTAGGTTCGAATCCTGCCGGGCCCACCATCGCGACGAGCAGCCAGTCCTGGGGTTGGCGAGCATCGCGATCCATGGCACCGGCGTGGGTGATCGGGGAGTGGCGCAGCCTGGTAGCGCATCTGCTTTGGGAGCAGAGGGTCGCAGGTTCGAATCCTGTCTCCCCGACCATCGACGCAGCCGGACGTCCGGGGGACGTCCGGACCGGTTGATCTGAACGGCCTACCCGGAGGAAACCCGGCGGATCGATCGCCTACTTCGACTTGTTTTCGGTGGTCGTTGTCGTCGTGGTGGTTTTGGTCGCGCCGTCGGTGTGCTCGTCCTTGCCGATCTTCACGCTGACGTCGGCATTGCCGATCTTGTTTTCGAGCTTGTCGCCGGTCTTCTGAACATCGTTGCCGATGTCCGCCGCGATGTTCTGCGCGGTGTTGCCGATGTCCGCGGCCGTGTTCTCGGCAGTGTTCTGGTCATATTGGACGGTGACGGCGTTACCGTCCTTTGAGACGTTGCAGGCGCCGAGCAGCAGCAGCGGCGGAATTACGAAGGCGATGCGCATTGGGTTCCTCCCTGGTCTTGCGACCCTCAACGCCGCTTGGGCTGTTTCGCTCCCGACTCGATTCCACCGGACAGAACGGCGAGCATGGCCGTCCATGCCGCGACGTTCTGCCTGAGCTGCGCAGGATCGATCTTGTCGAGCGTGTCGTCGGGCGTGTGGTGCCAGTCGAAATAGCGGGTGCCGTCCTGGTTCAATGAAATCCACGGTGCGCCGGCGGAAATCGTCGGTTCGACGTCGGTGCCGTCGGCATCGCCTTTGTCGTTCCTTGTGATGCCGAGCGGCGCCAGCGAGGCCGCAAGCTGGGCGTAGGCGGCCGGATCGCTCGTCTTGAGCTGCGAGCTGAACCGCCACACCCGGTCTGCTCCGAAATCG
>JAXDPR010000100.1:0-4662 GCA_034668265.1 Sphingomonadales bacterium | reverse complement strand
TTGAGCTGATGTTGCCCTGAGTCAGGTCCCCGCGGCCACTCTTCCGATTTCCTGCGTCTGCCACGTTATCCCCTTAGCCGAGCCGCTCCAACGCAGCGCGGAGCCGTTCGGCCTCAGCGGCCTTGGCCTCATGGTCCGCTCGGGCCTTCTCGACCGCTTCGGGCTTGGCGCGCTCGGTGAAGTTGGGATTGGCGAGGCGGACGGCGAGGCTATCGCGTTCTTTCTCGGCGGCCTCCGCACCTTTCGACAGCCGCGCCTGTTCGGCCGCAAGATCGAATTCCGGCCCGAGATCCAAAATGCCCAGCCCTCCGTCAAAGGGAAGTTGAACTCGGTTAGTTGTCAGTGATTCCAAGCGCAGCTCTTCGGTCCAACCCTTGGACGCGTTGAAAGCTCGCGTTTGTTCGAGGATGTCTTGATTCATCGCGGCATCGGGCGTCTCAATCCCCACGACGACGTTCGTCCGTTTCATGATATTCGTGGCGTGAGCGCGCAGCCAAGACCACCGCGAAACGTCAACATTTGAGAAGTGCAGCTGCAACCGCTGACCAGGAGAGATGCCGAGCTCGGTGCGGGTGGAACGAATTGAGTTGATCATTTCGATGAGCCAGTTGATCTCCGCCTTCGCCGCTGCATCGACCTCAGCCTCTGGCTCCGGCCACTTGGCGACGATCAGTTCGTACGGCCGCTCGCCCATCGCGCTCCACAACTCTTCGGTGATGAACGGCATCAGCGGATGCAGCATCACGAGGATCTGGTCGAACGCCCAGGCAGCGACGGCTTTGGTCTCTTCGTCGAACGCGCCTTTTACCAGCTCGACGTACCAGTCGCAGAAGGTGCCCCAGACGAAATGATAAATGGCGTCAGCCATCTCGTCGTAGCGCAGCTCGTCGAACGCGCGGTCGAGCTTTGCGAGCGTCTCGACCACCTCGCCGATGATCCAGCGGTTGACCGGAAGCTCGGCGGGCGGCGCCGCGATGCTGCTGCTCGCACCGACGCCGTTCATTTGCTGGAAGCGCGCGGCGTTCCACAGCTTGGTCGCGAAGTTGCGGTAGCCCTCGACGCGCTTCTCATCGAGCTTGATGTCGCGGCCCTGGCTTTCCATCGCCGCCAGCGTGAAGCGAAGCGCATCGGCGCCATATTTGTCGATAAGGCCGAGGGGGTCGACGGTGTTGCCCTTGGACTTGGACATCTTCTGGCCCTGGGCGTCGCGGACGAGGCCGTGGAGGTAGAGCGTCTTCCACGGCCGCTCACCCATGAGCTCGATGCCCTGCATCGCCATGCGCGCGTCCCAGAAGAACAATATGTCGAAGCCGGAGATGAGAACGTCGTTGGGGTAATGACGACGAAGGTCCTCGGTCTCCTCGGGCCAACCGAGCGTGGCGAACGGCCACAGCGCTGACGAGAACCAGGTGTCGAGGACGTCTTCGTCTTGCCGAAGCGGCTGGTCGCCGGCCTCCTTGCGCGCTTCCTCCTCGCTCTCGGCGACGAAGACATGGCCGTCCTCGGCATACCAGGCGGGGATGCGGAGGCCCCACCACAATTGCCGCGACACGCACCACGGCTGGATGTTCTCGAGCCAGTTGAACCAGGTTTTCTTCCAGGTCTCGGGAACGATCCGGATGTCGCCCTTCTTCACCGCCTGGATCGCGGGCAGCGCGAGCTTGGCCGCGTCGACATACCATTGGTCGGTCAGCCACGGCTCGATCACCGCGCCCGAGCGGTCGCCGTATGGCGTCGGAATGACGCGGTCCTCGACATGGACCAAGGCGCCTTCCTCCTCGAGCATCGGGATAATCACCTTGCGCGCTTCCTCGCGGGTCAGGCCGAGCAGCTCCTGCGGGATCAAGCCGTCCTGAGTCTGGACGACGTAAGCCTCGTCATCGAACATGTTGAGCATGTCGGCGGGCTTGATCCCCGCCCGCTTGCCGACCTCATAGTCGTTGAAGTCGTGGCCGGGCGTGATCTTGACCGCGCCGCTGCCCAGCTCCGGGTCGGCATGTTCGTCGGCGACGATCGGGATCAGGCGGCCGGTGATCGGGTGCTTGAGCTGCTTGCCGATCAGCTTCTTGTAGCGCTTGTCGTCGGGATGAACCGCGACCGCCATGTCGGCGAGCATCGTCTCGGGCCGCGTCGTCGCGACCTGGATCGCGCCTGTGTTGTCGGCGAGCGGGTAGCTCAGGGTCCAGAATTTGCCCTGGACGTCGCGCGTCTCGACCTCGAGGTCGCTGATCGCGGTCTGGAACTTCGGGTCCCAGTTGACGAGCCGCTTGTCGCGATAGAGGAGCCCGCGCTTGTACAGCTCGACGAACGTGTGGATCACCGCCCGCTGGTAGCGCGCGTCCATCGTGAAGCGTTCGTGCGCCCAGTCACACGACGCGCCGAGGCGGCGGAGCTGGCGGGTGATCGCGCCGCCCGACTGCGCCTTCCATTCCCACACATGCTCTAGGAAGGCCTCGCGGCCGATCTCGGCGCGCTTGATTCCCTGGCTCTCAAGATTGCGCTCGACCACCATCTGCGTCGCGATGCCGGCATGGTCGGTGCCGACCACCCACAACGCGTCCTTGCCGAGCATCCGTTCGCGTCGGGTGAGCACGTCCTGTAGCGTTATGTCGAGCGCGTGGCCGATGTGCAGGCTGCCGGTGACGTTGGGCGGCGGCATGACGATCGTCCACGGCGTCTCGTCGGGACGGTCCGGCCGAAACAGGCCGCGCGACTCCCAATGCGCGTACCAGCGATCCTCGATCGCGCGGGGTTCGAAGGTCTTGGGAAGCTCGCTCATTCTTCAGGCGCGACTAGCGATGCCGCGCTGCAGCATCAACCTCGCTCGGGCTTGCTCTGAGGCGCCGGCGTCAGGGTTACCGTCGGCTGCACCGCCTGCCCGCCAAGGTAGCGGTGGAACCAGCCGAACACCTCGTCATACCATTGGACCGAATTCTTCGGCTTCAGCACCCAATGGTTCTCGTCCGGGAAGATCAGCAACCGCGACGGGATGTTCCGCCGCTGAAGCGCGGTAAAGGCGGCGATCCCCTGGGTATATGGAATCCGGAAATCCTTCTCGCTGGTAATCACCAGCTGAGGGGTCTTCCAGTTCTGGACGTAGTTGGCGGGGTTCCATTTCTCGAACTCTTGCGGCGCCTCATAATAGGGGTGGCCGCCATGTTCCCATTCGTCGAACCACAATTCCTCGGTCTCATAGGCCATGGCCCGGGCATCGAAGACGCCGTCATGCTGGACGATGCACTTGAACCGATCGGGCCACTGCCCCTCGATCCAGTTCATCATGTAGCCGCCGTATGAGCCGCCCGCAGCGCAGGCGTTGGCGGCATCGAGCTGCGCGTCATGGGCGGTGGCGTAGGCAAGTCCGAGCTGCAGGTCCTGGAGCGGCCAGCCGCCCCAATTCTGGTGGATCGCGTCGGTGAAGGCCTGGCCGTACCCGGTGGAGCCATGGAAATCGATTCCGACGACGCCATAGCCGGGCGCCGAGAACAGCCGCGGGTTCCAGCGGTAGGACCAGCTGTTGCTAAACGTGCCTTGCGGCCCGCCATGGACGAGCAGCAGCACGGGCAGCTTCCCAGTCGCCGCGCCAGGCTTCAGCTCCCAGCCCCAAACCCGGTCGTTGTTGGCTCCGGTGAAGCTGAACTTCTGGAAGGTGACCGGATCGAGCTGGGCGACCAGCTCGCGGTTGACTTCTGTCAGCCTGGTCAGGCGTCCGCCGGCGTCGAGCCGGTAGAGGTCATCCGGCGCCCTGATGCTGTTCATGGTCGCGATTGCGCCGCCGCCGGGGAGCGGATGCACATTGTCGAAATGACCGTCACCGGTCAGACGCGCCACAGCGCCGGTGCGCGCATCGACCCGCCAGACCGGCTGCTCGAGCGTGTCCTCGGCGGTGACGAGCAGGCTCCGACCGTCGCGCGACCAGGCGATCGAGCCGACCGAGCGGTCCCAATTCTGTGTCAGTGGGCGAACGGTGCCCGTCGCAAGGTCGCGGAGCATCAGCACCTGGCGGTCGGCCTCGTAGCCGGCCCGGGCCATCGCGAAATAGGCAAGCGTGCGGCCGTCTGGCGAGACGGTCGGCAAATTGTCGGTGCCGTGATTGGCAGCCGTGAGGTTGACGGGTGGAGCGCTGCCGTCGCTGGGAGCGGCGAAGATGTCGAGGTTGGTCGAGAGGGGCTCGATCCGCCCCGCCTCGCGCAGCGCGAAATAGACGGTGCGGCCATCAAGCGAGAAAGCGATCTCCTCGCCTCCGCCCATCGGCTTGGACGGCGTGTCGCCGACGAGGTTGCCTTCGATCGGAACGCCGGCCCCTGCGAGCTTTCCGTTGGCTACCGGGAAGGTGAACAGTCGCGACCGCGTCCCCGGCTCGGCCCACGTGTCCCAGTGACGGATGAAGAGCTGGTCGAATGTCCGGCCCGAACCCGTCTTCGGCTTCGGCGGCAGGCCGGCGCAATTGAGGTCGGCGCAGCGCAAGTCGCGGTCGGCCCAGACGACGACCTCGCTCCCGGATGGCGCAAGCTTGAAGCCGCCGACGTCGCCGCTGAAGTTGCTGACCTTCACCGCGGCCGTTCCCGGCGCTTTGCGGAACAGTTGGTCGGTGTCGCCCACCGCCATTAGGAACCACGGCGCGCCGTCCGGGCCGAAGACTGCGTCGTGGCCCTTCTCCGC